>JABDIZ010000074.1 GCA_013003465.1 Rhodothermaceae bacterium | reverse complement strand
GCCACAGGTTGCCGTGCCGCTGGTAGAGCGCCGCGTACGCGGCGCCGAGCCCCGTCGTGGCCGCCGTCAACTCCCAGTTGGGCACGTGCACCGAGCCGAACGTGACGGCCGAGATCGGGGTGACGGCGTAGGGCGAGAGGCTCGCGTCGGCGAGGTGGCGCGTGACGAGGCCTTGCACGAGGAACTGCTGCGTGAGGCCCCACGCCGGGTAGAGCACGAGCAGCGGCAGCATGTCGGTGTCGAGCCGCAGGTTGCCGTTGGCCGCGCCGATCACCAGCATGCCCGCCGTGGCCGCGCCCGCCAGAATGGAGGCGTCGCGGAAGGCCGGGCCGAGGTTCTCTGCCGTGAACCCGGTGGTGCGGAGAAAGTCCTCCTCGGTGATCGCGCGGTAGCCCACGTACCCGCCCCAGCCGCCGATCACAACAGGGATGTAGGCGCCGGAGAGGTCGCTCGCTGAGGCCGCGAGGTGCCCCACGCCGGTCAGCACGACCGCGCCCATCTCGGCCCACTGCCGCCGCGTGAAGCGGGGTGCGCCCTCGGCCCGGTTGATCGGGATGGTGAGCGAGAACGAGACCTCCGGCTGGAAGGCTGGAAATGCGCCGGGCTGCGTCCGACCTGACGGGGCCAGTCCGCACAAGCTGAAGGCGAGCAGGAGCAGGGGCCGGCACATGGGCGCCGAATATAGCGGAACTGTCGTCCGTCCTGATGGGCTCAGGCCGGAATACAAAACGGGGGTGCAGCAGTGGGCTGCACCCCCGATCAGGATCTGAATCGCTGTCTGCTTAGCGGACGAGGGTCAGGCGCTGCGTCTGCACAAAGCTCCCCGCCGTCATCCGCACGATGTAGAGCCCACTCGCCAGCCCATTGGCCTCGAAGGTGGTCGTGTAGCGGCCGGGCTCGACCGCCGCATCCACGAGGCGCGCCACCACGCGGCCCAGCGCGTCGTAGACCACCACGCGCACCGGGCTCGCCTCGGCCACGTCGTAGCGCAGCGTGGCGCGGGCCGTGAACGGGTTCGGGTAGGCCGTGTGCAGTGCCGGTTCGGTCGGCAACTCCACGACCGAGTTGGCCGTCGCGGGGGCCTCGCCCACTGTTGCTGCATCGTCTTCGGCCGTCACGCCGGGTGGCAACAGGCGCAGCGTGAAGCGGGCTGCCTCGGAGGCTCGCACGCGGGCAGGGAGCGTCGCTGCGGTCGCGCGCCGACCCGCCTGGACCCGGCGAGCCTGCTCCGTCGCTGCACCGACCTGCGCTACGGCAGCCGAGCGAGCCGCAGCGGCCTCGTACAGGAACGTGTAGCTGGTCTCTTCGCGGAGGTTCAGTACGGTGCCCGTCTCGGTGTCCGTCAGCAGTACCGTCACGCCCTCGGGCACATTGCGCAGCTGCGGCCACGACAGCGTGTAGCTCCCTGCGCCACCGTCCGCCGTCAGGGCCTCGAAGACGAGCGGGATCTGCTGGGGACGCTCGCCCTGCAGGGCCCGCTGCGGGAGTGCATTGATGCTCAGGGCGGATGGCTCTCCCCCGCGTGTTTCCGGCGCCAGGCTGTAGAGGCGCGTGTGCTGCGGCGCGAGCGAGGCGAGCGCATAGGCATCGAGGGGATCGTGCGTGCGTGCGCCCTCGCGGGTGAACATCACATGCGTCTGTGCTGAGGCGACGTCTGCGGCCTCGGCTTCCACCTGGAAGCCGAGCACGACGGCACGGGCCGCCCGTTCCTGAGCCTCGGGGTCCGTCTGCTCCGCGAGCGGAGCGGCCGTGCGGCCGGAGAAAAAGCCACCGCTGATGAGGGCGGCGCTGGGGGCCTGAAGCACGGGGGTGGCCATGTTGGCCTTGACCCAGAAGCCCTGGAACGCCCCGATCTCGCCATCGCCGAGACTGCCCGTGATGCCGTTCCACGTCAGGTACTGCGCCGTCACCGGGTCCCAGACGTAGATCGAGGCGTCCATGTTGGTCTTCGTCCAACCCGCCGCGTCCCAATCCATACCATCCGCGAAGGGGTTGGCGAGGAGGTTCCAGCCGTCCTCGGTGTCCGGATCCGCCGTGTCGGTGAAGGTGACGGGCAAATTGTAGGGGAAGTCGGCGTTATAGGGATCTGGGGCGCCGCCGCACGCGGGCGCGCCGAGTCCGTTCACGGGATCGCCGCCAACGTGCACTGTCTTCGGGAAGCCCTCAGCCGAGCCGTCGTTGTTGTCGTCGGCGTAGATGTAGGCGAACAGGCCGACGCCGCGTGGGCTGGCATCCGATTGGTCGGAGGGGGTAACGTAGTCCGTCGGCTCATTGAAGAAGGTGACATTGGGCACGCCGTTCGTGTCATCGGCACCGGAGAAACCCTGCGTCCAGAGGGGGCTAAGCAGGTCGTTGAGCGTCTGATCGCCGACGGGGCTGCCGAGCATGCGCCAGCCTTCGCCGGTCGTCAGCGTCATCGTGCGCGTGGCGAGGTCGCCCACGGTTTGGAAGCAGACGCCATCGGCGGTGTTGTCCTCAAT
>JABDIZ010000068.1 GCA_013003465.1 Rhodothermaceae bacterium | reverse complement strand
CTCCGGCTGCGCGCAGCGGCCCCTCACCCTCGCGGAGCAGTTCGGCCTCCCCCCGCTCGACATGGTCGCCATCGAAGGCGGCCGGTTCGATGTGGGCGATGTGTTCGAGCGCACGGACCCGGATGCCACGCCAGTCCACCCGGCCACGGTGGGCGATTTTTTCCTCGGGCGCTACGAGGTCACCTACGACCAGTACGATGCCTTCGCCGCCGCCACGGGACGCCCCCTGCCCTCGGATGACGAGGTGGAGGAGCGCGGACGCCGCGCCGTGGCGTACGTCACGTGGGATGACGCGCTGGCCTTCTGTGCGGCCTACGGCTACCGCCTTCCCACCGAGACCGAGTGGGAATTTGCTGCGCGCGAGCGCGGCCAGGCCCGCCGCTATCCCGGCTTCGAGGACGTCAGCGACGTGCCCCGCTACGGCTGGGTGGGACTCAACGACGCGCCCGCGTCCTTCCCGGTCGGCATGAAAGAGCCCAACGCACTCGGCCTCTACGACCTCAGCGGCAACGTCTATGAGTGGATCGGGGCGTTCTACCAGTTCTACCCCGAGCCGGGCGTCGAGCCCGAATGGCACGACATGGCGGTGCTCAACATGCGCCTGATCCGAGGGGGCAGCTTCCGCCAGGAGGCTGACCTGGCGCAGACCTTCCGCCGCGCCGGAACGCTCCGCGACGTGGCGGCCGAGGACATCGGTTTCCGCTGCGCCGCCTCCGCCGAAACCGACTGACGAGCAGCCGATTCAACGCGAGACAATCCAGTCCGCCCGATCAAGGGCGTACCGCCGGATGATGTCCTCGGGCGTCCATTTGGCAAACGGATTGGCGACCCGTTCAAGGAGGGTGAAGCCCACCTTTTCGAGCACGCGCCACGAACCTGGGTTGCGTTCCAACGCATGCGCCGTGACGCGGTCGAGGCCCAACTCATCGAACCCGAACGCAACGATGAGGCGCGCCGCCTCAGAGGCATAGCCCCGTCCCCAAAACGGCACCCCGATCCAGTAGCCGAGGTCAGCCTGCCCATCGTGCACCTCCTTGAGCCCGCATGAGCCGATCAGTTCATCGCCCGCGAGTACGGCAAAGCTGTACGCCTCGCCAGCAGCACGAGCCTGCATGGCCAGCCTGATGAAGGTGAAGGCGCCGTCCTCCGGGTAGGGCTCCGGCAACAGCGTCATCGCGGCGATGCGGGGATCGCTGGCGAGGCATTGCACCGCAGGTGCATGGTAGGGAGCGAAGGGCTCGATGCGAAGGGTCATGGATGGAGGAGACACATTGTCTTTCATCCGTACGAATGGGCGGGCGGCAAGATGCCTTACCTGTGCTTCCACCCGACAGCCCTCACGCTCCACTCAGCGGAGCAACGTCACACTGGCTGTGCGGACGGTGGAGCCTGCCTCCAGCCGAATGAGGTAAACCCCGGCTGGAGCGAACCCACCCGAAGCAAGCCGTCCGTCCCAGGCGGCCGTGTACTGCCCCGGCGGACGCTCCAGATCGAGGAGGGAAGCCACACGGCGACCGAGCACGTCGTATACAGCGATGCGCACCCGAACCTCTGTGCCCAGATCGTAGGAGACGATCAGGGTCCCATCGAAGGGGTTCGGGACACCCGGTCCCAGCGTTGTGGTAACAGGCGGGGCTGTTGGCTCGGTAGCCGTCGGCTTGGCACGGTACCGATAGATCCGTTCGCCGACGGCAAAGCCGAGCGTGTCGCCGAGAAACCGGAAGCGGTTGATGATGCCATCGAGGCCGATCTGGTCCCAGTTCGCTCCCCCATCCGCTGTCGCGGACGAGACGCCGCGCCCGCTCGTCCACCCCAAGTCAGGTGTGATGAAGCCGAGCCCCTGCAAGCTGCCGCCGTTCGCGAAAGCAAGTTCCGTCCACGAGAGCCCGCCGTCGGTTGTTTTGAGCACGATGCCCTCGTTGCCGTGATGCTCCACCGAGATGAAGCCCACATCGGCCGAGGGGAACGAAAGCTTCCAGCCCCACCCCCCGACAGTGGTCCCCGTGTGTCGCGTGCTCCACGTCGCCCCGCCGTCTTCAGTCATCAACACCACCGGTTGGATGAAATCGGGGAAACTGCCGACCCCTCCCACCACGAACCCGCGAAGTTCGTCGAAGAAGAAGACATCGATGAGCGTATTGGCATAGGCGCTCATGTCTTGCGACATCCACGTCTGCCCGCCGTCTGTTGTCTTGATCACATAGGCCGGTTCGCTGAATTGGCCGACTCCATAGACGACCTGCTCATTCACGGCCCACAGACCGCAGATACCGCCGGGAATCTGCGGGAAGATGCGGGCCGAGACATCGGTAATGGTGACCGCTCCATCGCGGGTTTCGAAGAGCCGCACCGGCCCGAAGAGCGCTCCGACCCATCCGATTTGCGGCGTTGCGAAGCTCACGCTGCGGAGGAACGGATCCAGAACGAGACTCTGGATCCAGGTGCTGCCACCATTGAGCGTGCGCCAGACCTCGCCGTTGCCGTTGACCACCCAGCCGTTCCGGTCGTCTACGAAGAACACATCGTCATGACGGCCAGGCCGCGCGGGCGAGTTAGGCAGCAACTCCCATTCGCCCGTGGCCTGCGCCTGCACTCCAGACCGCGGCCAAGCGGAACCCACCAACGCAGCGAGCAGGAGTAGGACGGAGAGACGCATTGGAGTACCAGACGGTGATTCTTCGAGCGTACGCACCCTGGACCTTCCCTGCAAGGGCGTGTCGTGTGCCCGTCAGTCGCGGCGAAAGCGCATGCGCTGATGAGGGCGCACCCGGCCCGACGGCGCGCCATCGACCTGCACCCCTTGCCAGCCTTGCACGTCAGCTTCGGGGACGAGCGTTACGGTACACTTCTCCGCGAGTGTAGCGGCGTGGCGGATGGCCTCTTCGGGGGTGCGCGCACGCACCAACCCGCTGAAGCCATCCGGGCCGACCTGCTCCAGTTCGAACTGCGGCATCGGCTGTGCATCGTAGATTGAAGGGACAAGCAAGGTAGCGTTACCGTCGGTTTGAAACGGAACGAGCCGCCGGGTTCGCCCGTCTTAGCCCTGCTCGCCCGAAAGCGCTTTTCCTTCGCTGAGAGGCTGGTTGGGCCGAGAGATCGCAGCTACGAGCGGCTGCGAAGCCGCCCGCTCCGCGTCGCGCTGCCTCGCCCTCCTTGATCGGGCGATCCTCGCTCGCTCTCGCCCCAGCCCAACCACCTCTGAAACTAGCCGATTTGCCCATGGAAACCCCGACCCTTCCCCGCGACCTCCGCGATGCGCCTGACGCCGTCGCGCCCGACGAGGACTTCCTGCCGATCAACGGCACCGACTACGTCGAGTTCTACGTCGGCAATGCGAAGCAGGCGGCCCACTTCTACGCCTCGGCCTTCGGCTTCCAGATCACGGGCTACCGCGGCCCCGAGACCGGCTACCGCGACGCGTCCACGTACCTCCTCACACAGGGCAAGATCCGCTTCCTGCTGACGACGCCCATGGGCCCGGACGGCCCCATCGCCGAGCACATCCGCCTGCACGGCGACGGCGTGAAGGACCTCGCCATCTGGGTGGACGACGCGGCGAGCGCGTTCGAGGAGACGACCAAACGAGGCGGCGTCCCCGTTCGCGAACCTGAAGTGCTGGAGGACGAGCACGGCCGCATCGTCATCTCGGCCATCGGCACCTACGGCGATACGATTCACTCGTTCGTCGAGCGCTCCGACTACACCGGCCTCTTCATGCCCGGCTTCGAGGCGGTAGAGCACCCGTACTGGAAGCCTGAGCCCGTCGGTCTCAAGTACGTAGACCACTGCGTCGGCAACGTCCACCTCGGCGACATGAACAAGTACGTCGACTACTACGGCGACGTGATGGGCTTCAAGAACCTCGTCTCCTTCACCGACGATGACATCTCGACCGAGTACACGGCCCTGATGTCGAAGGTGATGGCCAACGGCAACGAGCGCGTCAAATTCCCGATCAACGAGCCCGCGCAGGGCAAGAAGAAGAGCCAGATCGAGGAGTACCTGGAGTTCTACCGCGGCGCGGGCGTCCAGCACGTCGCCATGGCGACGGACGACATCCTGGCGACCGTGACCCAACTCCGCAACCGCGGCGTCGACTTCCTCTACGTCCCGACGACCTACTACGACGATCTTCAGGCGCGCGTGGGCCAGATCGACGAGCCCGTCGAGGAACTCGCCATGCTCGGCATCCTCGTGGACCGCGACCCCGACGGCTACCTGCTCCAGATCTTTACCA
Organism: Rhodothermaceae bacterium; assembly: GCA_013003465.1. Lineage (GTDB taxonomy): Bacteria > Bacteroidota > Rhodothermia > Rhodothermales > Rubricoccaceae > JABDIZ01. Next base: position 577 of record JABDIZ010000068.1, on the reverse strand, counting down.
AGCCCGTCGAGGACCGCCCGACGGTCTTTTACGAGATCATCCAGCGCAAGGGCGCGCGCTCCTTCGGCGTGGGCAACTTCCAGTCGCTCTTCGAGGCCATCGAGCGCGAGCAGGCCCGTCGAGGCAACCTCTGAGTCTGGGAGTCTGTGCGGATGGGGATATGGGCGCTGCGCCTCCTCCCCACCTCCTCCCATACCCCTCTCCCCCAAACCCCTATTGCCATGCCGTTCTATCACACAATGGGCCAAATGCCGCAGAAGCGGCACACGCAGTTCCGCCGCCCCGACGGCGCGCTCTACACCGAGGAGGTGATCGGCGCCGAGGGCTTCTCAGGCATTCAGTCGCTGGCCTACCACATCCACCCGCCCACGCTCGTCGACCGCGTGCTCGATCCCGAGCCCTACGCCGTCGAGTATGCCGACCAGGACTTCCTCCGGCACCGCCACTTCCTTGGCGAGCAGGTGGAGCCTGGCGGCGACTGGCTCTCGGGCCGCCGCTACATCATGGGCAACGCCGACGTCGACCTCGCGCTCTGCGCACCCACCGAGGCCATGCCCGAGGCCACGTTCTTCAAGAA
>JABDIZ010000047.1 GCA_013003465.1 Rhodothermaceae bacterium | reverse complement strand
GCCGCGCCGCCGTGCCCAGTGGCGCGTCCACCGGCGAGCATGAAGCCGTCGAACTACGGGACGGCGACGAGGAGGCGTACCTCGGCAAGGGCGTGCAGCACGCCGTCGAGAACGTGATCACGGAGATCGCGCCGGAGATTGCGGGACTCAGCGTCTTCGACCAGGCGGACCTCGACCGGACGATGCTCCAACTCGACGGCACCGACAACAAGAGCCGTCTCGGCGCCAACGCGCTGCTCGGCGTCTCGCTCGCCGCGGCGAAGGCGGCAGCTCAGACCACCGGGCTCTCGCTCTACGCCTACCTCGGCGGCCCCAACGCGCGCCGCCTGCCGGTCCCGATGATGAACATCCTCAACGGCGGGCGCCACGCCGACAACAGCGTGGACCTCCAAGAGTTCATGGTCATGCCGGTCGGCGCCGCGACGTTCTCGGAAGGCCTCCAGATGGGCGTCGAGACATTCCATCACCTCAAGAAGGTGCTCCAGCGCAAAGGCTACTCGACGGCCGTGGGCGACGAGGGCGGCTTCGCCCCCAACCTGAAGAGCAACGAAGAGGCCGTCGAAGTCATCCTTGAGGCCATCGAACAGGCCGGGTATACGGCGGGTGAAGACCTCTACATCGCCCTCGACCCTGCCGCCGCCGAGATGTACGAAGACGGCCACTACGTCTTCTACAAGTCGGACCCCGACCGGCGACTGACGAGCGAGGAGATGGTGGAGTTCTGGACGGGCTGGGTCGAGGAGTACCCCATTATCTCCATCGAGGACGCGATGGACGAAAACGACTGGGACGGTTGGGCGCTCCTCACCGAGCGCGTCGGCGACCGGATCCAGCTCGTCGGCGACGACCTCTTCGTGACCAACACGACACGGCTCCAGCGCGGCATTGACGAGGATGTGGCCAACGCCATCCTGATCAAGCCCAACCAGATTGGCACGCTCACCGAAACGCTGGAGGCCGTCGAGTTGGCGCATCGTTACGGTTACGCCTCAGTGCTCTCCCACCGCTCCGGCGAGACCGAGGACACGACCATCGCGGACCTCGCCGTGGCGACGGGCGCCGGGCAGATCAAGACCGGCTCGGCCTCGCGCAGCGACCGCACCGCCAAGTACAACCAGCTCCTCCGCATCGAGGAGGCTCTCGGCCACGCGGCGATCTACCCGGGCATGGAGGCTTTCCGGTTCTAGCGACGACGGACGCAGGGCGAGCTGGAGCAGGGTTGTACCTCGTACGCACTCCGCGTTAGCTTGGCGCCGCGTCACCCCCCGGACCGTGTATGCCCCGCTTGTCGTTTCTCGCCCAGCCGACCCTGCGTCGCCGCTTGCTTCTTGGCGGCCTCGCACTGCTGATCGGCTGGATCGCCTTCTTCGATAGCCACAGTCTGCTGCGGCGGGTGCGTTACTACCACGACCTGCGGCAAACGACGGCCGAGAACGAGCGACTCCAAACGGAGAACACCCACCTTGCCGAACGCCTCCGCACCGGACTCTCCGACGCCACGGTCGAGAAGGTGGCCCGCGAGCAGTACGGCATGCGGCGCCCCGGCGAGACGGTCTACCGCGTCGAGGCCGAGGACTGACCGACGAGAGGTCGTTACGTGAACGACCGTGCCAGCGGCTGAGGAGATACGCATTCACGCTGCCACCCATGCGTCGTTTCGCTTTGTTCGCCGTGCTGCTGCTCCCCGGGTGCGGCCTGGCCTACGAGCTACACCTACCGGACATCTTCGATCGCCCAGCGCACGTCACGCGAGGCGAGTTGCTCCAGCGCGAGCTCTACGCGGGCGACTGCACGTACGTCTTCGGCGAGAAGATGCTGGGTAGCAATGAGCCTTGCTTCCGGTCCTTGACGAGGGAATCGCGGACGGTGCTCGTGGTGGAGTCGCTGGAGTTTTTTGGGACCGCCTCGGCGCGGCTGTTTCTCAACAGTTGGGACGAACTGCGCGCTTTCGAGGTGACACCTGATGTGCTCGGGCAATTCGACGGCATCTGGGAGTACTACGCCGATGACCTCAACGTCGAACCCGAATATGCGGAGTGGACGGAATGGAACGAGGAGGATGCGGACTACGAGCCGTGTGAGTTCGTGGATCAGTACGGCACGACCCGCCTTGTCACCGAGGCCACGCGGCGGGCAACGTGGGAGGACGACCGAACGCGCCTCGACCTGATCGAGCACGCCTGCCACGGTCTCACGCGGCTGCGCTTCACCGACCTCGCGGCGCGGCCCTGTGGGGCCGTCGTTTGTGATGCCTCTGCCCCCGTAGGGCAGTGTACCTTTCAGCCTCGTAACGCTGCGGCTTCGTGTCCCCCCGTCTCGCTTTCTCGCTCGTCCTGATGGCTGCGCTCGTGGTGAGCGTCCCGGTCGGCCGTGCTCAGGATGTCTCAGCCGACACCACGCGAGCCGACTCGCTGGCAGCAGGCGCGCCTCGCGCCGATTCGCTGGCGGCCCCGCGCGACACCGTCATCGCGCGCTCACCGCCCTCCATCGTGCCCGCACCACCAGCCGAGGGTGGCCTGGAGCAACCCGTCACCTACACCGCGCGCGACTCCCTCCGCATCGTCTTTGGCGAGCGCGACAGCCCGGAGACGGATGCGCCCGATGACCGCGCGTACCTGTTCGGCGACGTGTCGGCTCGCTACGCCGAGGCCGAACTAACCGCAGGGCGCCTGGAACTCCTCTTTGGATCACGGGAGTTGCGTGCGCTGACCGTGGAGAGCGATACCGGGCAAACGCAGGTGCCGAGCTTTTCGGAAGGGTCGGAGCGCTTCACCGGCCGCGAGTTGGTCTACAACCTGGAAACGCAGCGTGGGCGGGTCGTGGGCGCACGCACGCAGATTCAGGACGGTTTCCTGCTCGGCGGCGTCATCAAGCAGGCCGCCCCCGATGTGATCTACGCCGCCAATGCGGCCTACACGACCTGCGAACTCGACCATCCGCACTACGCGCTCGAAGCCGGACGCATGAAGATTGTCGGCGACCGGTACGTCTACACCGGGCCAGTGCAGCTCAAGCTGCTCGGCATCCCGACCCCGCTCTGGCTCCCGTTTGGCTTCTTCCCGGCGACGGAAGGACGCCGTAGCGGCCCGCTCCCCATCCGCTACGGCGAGGACCGCTCGGCCTTCGGCTTCTTCCTCGACAACCTGGGCTGGTACTGGGCCATCAACGACCACCTCGACGCACTCGTGAGCACCAAGGTGGGCACACGCGGCTCGTTCCAGGTCCGCTCCCGGTTCAACTACGTCCGCCGCTATGCCTACGACGGCGCGCTCGACCTCTCCTACACGCGCCTCCGCAGCGGCGAGGCCCTCGATCCCGACTTCTCGGTCGAGAATGCCTACCGTGTGGGGTGGCGGCACGCGCAGCAGTTCGGCCCCAACACCCGCCTCTCGGCCGATGTAGACCTCGCCTCCAGCGCACGTCGCTTTCTGACTGAAGACCTCGACGAACGCGTGGCGCAGACGAGCACCTCGCGCATCACGTTGGCCCAGAATTGGGCCCGCGTCGGGCGCTCGCTGCAGCTCAACCTCAGCGCCACGCAACGCCTGAACGAGGGCGAAGCCGACCTCACGCTGCCCTCGCTCTCCTTCTCGCAGCAGCGGCGCTTTCCGTTTCGCCGCGCGCGTTCGGGCCGCCCGGAGGCGTGGTATGAGAAAATCAGCGTCAGCTACTCGGGCTCGTTGACGAACACCTATCGCTTCGATCCGCTGGCCGACACGACGCTCGCAGGGACCCCATTCGAAGGCGTTTCGTGGATCGACGGGCTCTTCAGCGAGTCCGACTGGCGCGGTGCCACCGGCGATTCGCTCGTAGCCAGCCGCTACCGCGTGCAGGCGCAGCACCAGGTGCCCATCGGCGCCTCGTACAACGTGACCCGCTTCCTCGGCACGCCGATCCGATTCAACCTCGCCCCGTCCATCCGCTACACCGAGAGTTGGACGGATCGCTTCCAGGAGCGGACGCTCAACGCCGAGGGACAGATCGTGAGCGGCGAGGTGGCCGGGTTCACGGCCATCCGGCGCGTCAGTCTGGGCGTGAGTGCGAACACCGAGTTTTACGGCATCTTTCCCGTCCGCGTCGGGCCGCTCGATGGGTTCCGCCATGTCGTCCGCCCGCAACTCTCGTTCGCCTTCGAGCCGGACTATTCCGCCGCGCCGTTCAACTACTACCGGAGCGTCGCCGACACGAACGGCGTCGAGACGACCTACCCGATTGCCTCAGGCCTCCCCTCCACACCTGGGCGCACGCAACGGCTCGGCCTCTCGCTAGGCAACGTATTCCAGACGCGTGTCGTGCGGACGGATTCCACGGGGGAAGAGGAAAGCCGCACTATCCAGCTCGCCACCCTGAACCTCCGTTCCGCCTACGATTTTGCCGCGGAGGAACGACCGCTCGGCGACGTGGCTCTCGACCTGACAAGCCAGTTCAATCGGTTCCGCGTCCGCCTCGATGCCTCGTTCTCGCCCTACGCGCTCGATACGCTCGGGCGCCCCTCACCCCGCACATACTTCGCTGAGACAGGACGCCTCCTGCGCACCACGCGCCTGACGCTCTCCGCCGGGACGTCCTTCCGAGGGGGCGGTGGCAGCCCCTCGCTCACTTCGCCGTCCACACCTGACCCGCCCACCGGTACTGACCCTGCCCTGCCCAACTACGGCGGCGTGACGAACCGCCCCGTAGACTTCCGCTCGCCCTGGTCGCTCGCGCTCGACTTCACGTACGGCTACACGCCGCTGTTCGGCCAGGACGCGCAGGAGCGCGCCGTCCTGTCGGTCTCCTCGTTCGACTTCTCGCTCACCCCAAACTGGAAAATCGCCGGGCGCACGGGCTACGACCTGATCGAGAACGAGGTGGCGACGACGCAACTGTCCATTTTGCGCGACCTCCACTGCTGGGAGATGCGCTTCAACTGGATCCCTTTCGGCGATTTCCGCTCGTTCTCGTTCTCGATTAATGTGAAGAGCGGCTACCTCCGGGATTTACTGCGCCTCGACTTCCCGCGCTCGGATGTCCGCACCCAGGTCGGCAATCTGTTCTAAGGGCGGATGCGGAACGCAGGCGGTACGATCCTCCCGGCTGTTGGATTGCCGAATCGGCTTTTCCGATTCCATAGATGGCCTTTTGCGGTTCCTGTACGGCCCATCTGGACGGCTTCTGACTTGCAGCGGAAGGGAATTGCCGTATCTTCGGCGCCCCGGTACGGGCTTTGCACGGCTGTCCACCCCATCCGCCACCACACGCCTTGCCTTCTGTCCCCACCATCCCGGCCCCGTCGCTTGCGCCGTCGTTGCGCTCGATGCTTCAGACGCTCCAGGAGCGCCGCAACCGCACGGCTGTGGACCGCGAACTGGCACGCCGCCTGCACCACGCCGTCGAACAGGCCAAGCTGAACGTGCGCGGACTCGCCTTCTACATCCACGACGGGTCGATTGCGGTGTACGGCTCCGTGCGCACCGAGACGCTACGCGAGGCCGTCCTCTCGCTCGTAGCCGATCAGCCGGGGACGCGGCGCATCACGGACCACCTGCAGCTCGCAGCGGCCTAGGGCCTGTTAGCGCCAGATCCGGTTGTCCTTTGGCTGCAGAAGCCGATCCAGGCCGTAGCGCCCACTCCCGGTAAGGAACAGCACCACAGCGATCACGAGGAAGAGCAGCGACTTCTCCATCCCGCTGAAGGGGTCCCCTCCGTGCTGGCCGAATGCTGCTACAGCCATCGTGAAGGCGATGAGCACCGCAGCCGGGCGCGTGCCCAGGCCAAACGCAAGGCAAAGGCCGCCGACGAACTCCGTCAGCCCGGCTGCCCAGGCAAAAAACGTCGGCAAGGGAAAGCCCAGGTTGCCGGTCGTCTCAATGAATCCTGCGGACGGGGGCAGTTTGCCGAGTCCATGCCCGAAGGCGAGCGCGAGACCCGTGAACAGGCGCAGGAGGAGCAACCCGGCATCGGCCAGCGGGGAAGCTCCTCCTTCCCCACCCGTGAGGAAGGAACGCAGCGTGCTATTCATGGAAGGGTGTGGTGGAAATCTGGGGGCGCGGCAGGCTCAGGCCTGGTGAACCCAGCCGTTCTCGATGGGCTGGAAGCCGAGGTGTTCGTAGAACCCGGTCGAAAGGTTCGAATCGCGCAGGACGAGTTCAGCGCCCTCGCACCGAGCCATCACTTCGTTGATGAGCTGTTTCCCGATACCGAGCCCCTGCACATCAGGCTCGACGGCGAGGTCGCACAGGTAGGCCACCTGCACGCCATCGGTCAGCACGCGCGCCAGGCCGATCAGGCGGTCCGCCTGCCAGGCCGAGAGCACGAGTTGCGTCGCCTCGAAGGCTTGCTGGAGCTGATCGGCGTTGTCAGTCTGCCGAAGCAGCGGTGCGCGGCGGTAGAGCGTCGCAATCCGGGCGGGCGTGAGCCCGTCGAGGCCTTCCCGGAGCGTGATGTCGGTGGATTCGGGTACAGCGGTCATGGGAGGCATAGCGAGAGAGGGTGCTACAAATGAATGCGGACGCGCTACGTTCCATCAGGTTGGTCGGCGTGGACCCAGCGCCAGCGCGCGGCACGGAGAAAGAGACGCTCCGGCACCGGAGCCATCGGGTCTGTCCAGAGCCGCAGGCGAACGCCATCGGCCTCCACGGCCCACTCCGCCTGCGTCCCCAGGAACTGACGACTGTGAAGGCGAGCCGGGATCGCTCCGTTGGCTTCGCGCTCCTGCACAGCTAGCGCTTCGGGACGCACAGCCAGTGCAGAACCGGCGGGCCGAGGCTCGCCGGCCAAGCGTTCAGCCAGATCCTTGTCGGTGATCACATTGGCCCCGCCGAGGAATCGCGCGACGTAGGCCGTCTCCGGCTCGTGGTAGAGTTGCTCGGGCGTGCCTTCGCCCACGATTCTGCCTTCACGCATCACCGCGATGTGATCAGAGAGAGCGAGGGCTTCCTGCTGATCGTGCGTGACGTACAGGCTGGTCGTGCCCAGTTCTCGTTGGAGCGCCTTGAGTTCCGTGCGTGTGGCCTCGCGCAGGGCGAGGTCAAGGTTCGAGAGCGGCTCGTCGAAGAGCAACACGGCAGGCTCGGCGGCGAGGGCGCGCGCGAGCGCCACGCGCTGCTGCTGGCCACCCGACAGCGCTGCCACCGGCCGATCCTCCAATCCAGCCAGATCTACACGCCGAAGCGCCGCTTCCACGTTCTCGCGGATGATCGCCTTCTTCTGCCTACGCACGCTGAGCCCGTAGCCGACGTTTTGCCCGACCGTCATGGTCGGAAACAACGCGTAGCTCTGGAACACCATCGCCGTGGGCCGCGCCTGCGGCGGGCGACGTGTCACGTCCAGTTCGCCGATGTGGATCGTCCCGGCGTCTGGCGTCTCGAACCCGCCGATGAGGCGCAACAGGGTGGTTTTGCCGCAGCCGCTCGGCCCGAGAAGCGAAACGAACGCACCCGGCGGCACGTCGAGCGAGACGCGGTCGACGGCCACGACCGCGCCGAAGCGCTTCGTCACGGCGGCCACACGGACGCCCTCGGAGGACGCAGAAGGGATGTCAGACGACGGAGGAGAAATCGCCATGGGCTGCTGCCCTCAGTCGTCCGCCTACTGTCCCAGCGCGGCGGTCACCTTGTCGGCGGCTTCCTGCAACTGAATGGCCGACTCCAACTCGACTCCGCTGTTCCGCAGGATCTCCATGCCTTCCTCGGCATTGGTGCCCTGGAGCCGAACGATCAGCGGCACGTTGATCTCGACGTTGTTGGCCGCCTCGACCACCCCGCGCGCCACGCGATCGCAGCGGACGATGCCGCCGAAGATATTGACGAGGATCGCTTCCACGTTCGGATCAGACAGGATGATGCGGAAGCCTGCTTCGACCGTCTGCGCGTTGGCCGTGCCGCCGACATCGAGAAAGTTGGCCGGCTCACCGCCCGCCAGCTTGATGAGATCCATCGTCCCCATCGCGAGGCCCGCGCCGTTGACCATGCAGCCGACGTTGCCGTCGAGCTTGATGTAGTTGAGGGAATGCTTGCCCGCCTCCACTTCGAGCGGGTCCTCTTCGTGCTCGTCGCGCATCTCGGCGAGGTCGGGATGCCGGAAGAGCGCGTTGTCATCGAGGTTGACCTTGGCGTCGAGCGCGATCACGTTGCCGTCGTCGGTAAGGACGAGCGGGTTGATCTCGGCAATGGTGGCGTCGCTCTGCTCGTAGGCGGCGTAGAGGGCACGAACAAACTTCACGGCTTGCTTGAAGGCCGCGCCCTCAAACCCCAGCCGCGACGCGACTTCTACAGCCTGAAACGGACGCAACCCGATGGCCGGGTCGACCCACACCTTGACGATCTTCTCCGGCGTCGCCGCCGCTACCTCCTCGATCTCGACGCCGCCTTCAGTGGACGCCATGAGGACGTTCTGCCCGCGTGCGCGGTCCAGCGTCACCCCGACGTAGTACTCATGGGCGATGTCTTCGGCGGCGGTGATGAGCACCTTCCGAACGAGTTGCCCTTCCGGGCCGGTCTGCGGCGTAACGAGTTGCATACCGAGGATGGCCTCGGCCTTCTGGCGGACCTCGTCGATGCTCTTGGCGAGCTTCACGCCGCCGCCCTTGCCGCGCCCGCCGGCATGGATCTGCGCCTTGACGACGAACAGGGTGACGCCCTCGGCGGCCATCTGCTCGGCCGCAGCCACGGCCTCCGCGACTGTCTCCGCGACGACGCCGCGCTGCACGGCCACACCGTGCTGTGCCAGAATCTCTTTGCCCTGATACTCGTGAACCTTCATGATGGAGGAGCGGGTGCGTGCGGGAAGGGGGATCGAATGGGACCGGAAGCTACCACGGAGGCCGCATCCTGGCGCGCGCCGTTCGTATTCTCGCCCGATCTTCGCGGTCATCGCCTGGACCTCCCCCGTGACCACTTTCGACTGGCACATCCTCCGCCGCTTCGCCGCCGCGACCGGACTGCTGCTGACGCTCCTGATCGTCTTCTTCGTTGTGCTCGATTACGTCGAGTACATCGACGACTTCCTGGATCGGGGCGCCACGCTCGGGCAGGTCTTCGGGACCTACTACCTCCATTACATCCCCGAGATCGTTAAGCTGACGAGCCCGCTGGCCGTCTTCCTCGCCGCGATCTACACAACGGCGCGCCTCAGCCAATCGATGCAGCTCACGGCGCTCACCATGGCAGGTGTCTCGCTTTACCGCGTTCTCGTGCCGTTCGCCGTGGCGGGTGCGCTCGTCACGATTCTGATGCTCGGCTTCAACGGCTTCGTCGTGCCGTCGGCCAATGCAGTCGTGCTCGACTTTCAGAACCGCTACTACCGCGAGGCACCGCGGAATGCGGAGACAAGCGACCTCTACCGGCAGACGGCACCCGGCTCCGTGCTCGCCGTCGGCTTCTTCGACCCCGGCCTCAACCGCGCCTTCCGCGTCTCCCTCCTCGACTTCGCCGCCGACACGACCGATGGCCTCGCCCACCCAGAGCGTCTCGTCCAGCGCGTGGACGCCGCTACGATGACGTGGGACGACACCCTCGAAGCCTGGACCCTGGACGAGGCCATCCGCTACCGCTTCGCCCCAGACGGACTCCCCGAGCGCGACACGCTGGCTGCATTCGATACGACGCTGGCCATCCGTCCGCGCGACCTCGCCCGCACCGAGCGCGATGCCGAGCGCCTTACCATCCTCGAAGCCCGCGACTACGTGATCTCGTTGCGCCGCGCGGGGGCTAGCCGCCTCGGGCGGCCGCTCGTGGAGTACTACGGCAAGTTTACCTACCCGCTCGCCAACCTGATTCTCGTTCTCGTGGGGGTGCCGCTGGCCGCACGCCGCCGCCGAGGCGGACAGGCGATTCAACTGGCGCTCGGCCTGTTTGTGGCCTTCGTCTACCTCGCACTCCAGAAGGTCATCGAGCCGTTCGGCTATGCCGAGAGCGTGCCGCCGTTCGTGGCCTCGTGGCTCCCGCACGTGGTGTTCGCGGTCGTGGCGGCCGTGCTTATCTGGCGCGCGCCGAAATAGTCACGCAGCCAACCCATCGAGGAGGGTACGGATGGCGAGAGCGGCAAGCGCGTCTGTGTCATCGGGCTCTTCCATCTGGCCGTCCACGAGGAGCAGGGCGAGACCATGCACGAGTGCCCAGGCGACGTAGACGAGTTGCCGCGCGTCACCCGCGCGAAGCAAGCCGGAGTGCTGCTCGGCTTCGATCAAGGCGACGAGTTCGTCGTAGGCCTGATCAGCCGCCGCTTGCAGGGCCGGGATCTCGCGGCGGCGCAGTGCCTCGCGGCCGTACATCAAGCGGTAGTGGGCTGGATTGGCGAGAGCAAAGCGGACGTAGGCCTGCCCCATCGCCTCCACACGGTCGCGGCCGGTCTGCCCTTCGCCTGCTGCGTGCAGGGCCATAGCGAGCCGCTCGAATCCCTCCGCGGCCACAGCGACAAGCAGTGCTTCTTTGTTCTCGAAATGGCGATACGCGGCCGTACGCGACACGCCGAGCCGCGTTGCCAACTCGCGCATAGTGACCGCCTCGGTGCCCTGGGCGCGGATGAGTGTGGCAGCCTCGTTAAGCAGCGCGGATTTGAGGGCCCCGTGGTGGTAGGCAGTCTTCTTCGGCATGACGCAAGGTCGGGAACAACGTGAACAGCGTCAACATAGAAGCCAATGTTGACATTGTCTACTTAACCTTCAAAACCATGCCTGAACCCAGCATCCAGCGCGACTCCGCCCCGTGGCGCACCTTCGTCTCGCTCTCCTTCGCCGTGGCCCTCGGCGCCATGCTCACCGGCATCGCCTACCTTCCCGCTGATCTCTGGATCAAGGGCTATCTCGTGATGGGCACGCTGTTCCTGACCGGCTCCACGCTCACACTCGCCAAGACGCTCCGCGACGAGCACGAGGCCCAAAAACTGCTCAACAAGCTGAGCGAGGCTGAAACGACGCGCATTCTCCAGCAGCACCAGCGCGAGACCGTCTGACATGGCCGAGCGCATCGACTACGTTCGTCTGGCGCCGGTCCATGAGCCGAGCGTGCTCGGTATCCTGCTTGGGGTGCTGCGGTTTGCGGTGGCGACTTCGGTGGTGATCGTCGGCGCGGTGGCCGTGTTGCTGACCGCCCTCGTCCCGGTGCGCATTCGGGGCGCGCGGCTGTCACTCTGGATCGTGGTGGGGCTGTGTCGCCTGTTCGTGGTGCTGTTCGGCATTCGCCTCCGCTGCACCGACCCCGAAGCGTTGCGGCAGCATCGCGGCCTCGTTTTCATCAACCACCTCTCCTACCTCGATCCGCTGATCATCGAAGCCGTCGCGCCGACGCGGTTTCTGAGCACGGCAGGCGTTCGCGCGCTGCCGTTCATCGGGTGGATCGCGCAGAGCATCGGGACGGTGTTCGTGAACCGGGGGAACGATGAAAGCCGCTCGGCCTCGCGGGAGGCCGTCGTCCGCAAGCTCCGCACGCGGGCGACTCCGCCGATCACCATCGCACCCGAGGGGCAGATCGGTCCAGGCTATCTGGTCCTCCCTTTTCGGCACGGCGCGTTCGAGATCGCCGCCGAAGCGGGCGTGCCGATTCTGCCCGTCGTGCTCCAGTTCGAACCGCTCGATACCGCGGCGTGGGTCAAGGGCGAATGGATCCCGAAAGCCGTCTGGCGCCTCGCCGCCCGCACGGCGACATTCACAGCGACCCTTACCCCACTGGCTCCGATTCAGCCTGCGCCAGACGACAACATCGCAGCTCTTGCTTCAGCCACGGAGGCACACTTCAACGCCGTTCTAGCAGCAGACCCCACTACGCTTCATCCGGTGGCTGCCACCTCCGAACCATGAGGCCCAAGGGGTAGCAGCCATCCCTGTATCCTCATTCGCGGACGACTTGGAGGAGACTCACACCCCAGCAGTTCCTACTCCTGAAGCCTCACCGCCGTGCCGTACGCCAGCATCTCGGCCATGCCCTGCATCACCATGCTGGTCGTAAAGCGGACGTTGATCACGGCATCGGCACCAAGATCAATGGCGTCCTCTTTCATGCGATCCAGCGCTTCGTCACGGGCTTCCCTCAGCATCTCCGTGTAGCCGCGGATCTCGCCACCGACGACTGTTTTCAGCCCGGCCATGATGTCGCGGCCGATGTGCTTGGCTCGGACGGTATTGCCGTAAACCACGTCGATGTGGTCGATGATCGTCTCGCCGGGGATGTGATCGGCGGAGGTGACGGGGATGAAGGTGATGGACATGCGGAAAGGGTCGGTCTGGTAAGATGGGAGAAACTACGCGTCGTCCGATGCGCTCCAGCGCCGAGCCATGAGGCTGGGACGGTCTTCGGCCATCGGTTCGTCTTCCTCACCCTCGGGCGGGCGCGGATCCAGGTTGAACAGGGCAACGAGGGCGTCGAAGAGGTCGGGGTGGTGGCGCTGGAGGCGGACGGGCCGCTCGAAAAACTGCTCCACGGACACGGCGAAGAGTTCGGCTGGATTCGTCGACGCGTAGCGGCGCAGCACCGACCGGCCGAGCTTGACCTTGCGCATCTCCTCGCGGACGAGCGTCTGCCACGCCTTGATGGAGGACGAGTCCATCAGCGAGGGGATGCCGTCGGCGCCCGTGGCCTCGAAGTCGAAGAGGTGGGCCAGTTCGTGGAGAACGACGTTGTAGCCATCGGCGCGCGCCCATCCCGCTTTGACGGCAGGAACCGAGAGTACAACCGGGCCCTGCGGATGCACCATGCCGTCGTAGGTCGCCACCTCGTCCAGGTCGTAGTCGTCGTCGAAGGTGCCGGGATAGAACAGGATGGTATGCCCGCGTGGCAGATCCCAATCGGGACGGCCGTGGAGCATCAGGGCGGCGCCTGCGGCCACGGAAAGCCGTAGCTCGTCGGTGATCTCGATGCCTTCCAGTGCCTCGAAGCGCTGATCGGCCAGCACGATCTGCGTATCGCGCTCAAATCGTCTCCGGGCGGATGCGTCGAGGCGGCGGTAGAGCGGGACGTGCACGCGAACCCAGTCGCGCCAGGGCTCTGGGAACGTCCGACGCACCGCGCGCCAGCGCCGGAGGGACCGGCGCGCCCCGAGGCCCACGAGGAACAGCCCCCCGACGAACGCCCACCACGGGCTCAGGCCGAAGCGCCCGAGCAGTACCGCCGCCACCAGGCCGACGAGCCCTGCGAGTACGAACGAAAAGGTCAGATCTGAAGGGCGAAGGAGGCGCATAGGGCGAAAGCGGGCGACGGCTGCCGATACTCCCGAACGCCGCGTCCGATCCATCGCACGGCCCGGCGCCGCGCGCCTCTGCCCTTCTGGCAGCACCGGGCACTTGGCCCGGTTTTCGACGTAGGCCCGCCGACATCACCCGTCCCCCATTTGAGACGGCTTGACGC
>JABDIZ010000029.1 GCA_013003465.1 Rhodothermaceae bacterium | reverse complement strand
GCTCTGTTCCTCTCGGGTCTACGATCTTGAAGTGAGAGGAAACCGAATTTGTGTTGGGCATCTGTCTGGACAAGTCGCACTATCTCTGCTTGCCAATCCTCCTCATGGCCTCGCTGTTGAGGAACTCAACATGATGAAGGGTACGTTGGCAATCCAGGTTCGCGGCAACTCATTTTCCATGCGTCGAGGTGGCACGAATGTGACTCTCACCGGTGGTACAGTGATGGGAGGTGGGACGGCTATTCACTTCTGATTGGCACAGTCTCGTGGCGACTATTTGTTTCGTTTGGGTCCTCATCGTGTTGTCCCTCAATTGAACCCGACTCCGCTCACGGCTGGGCGAGCGTCTTGGTTGGCGAGTTGCCAGGCCGTGCCAAAGACGAGCCGTGTCCGCAGCGCGAGCAGGTCGTAGTCGATCTTCTCGGGCTCGTCGTCGATGCCGTGGTAGTCCTCGTGCGTGCCGTTGAAGTAGAAGATGAACGGGATGTCGTGCTTGCCGAAGTTCCAGTGGTCTGAGCGGCGGAAGAACTGGTTCGGGTCGTCGGGCGAGTTGTAGCGCTTCGAGAGTTCGAGGCCGAGGCCCGTCACGTCGTTGACGCGCGTGTTGATCTCGTCGATGTCCGTGGAGATCAACTCGGCGCCGATGATGTCCACGTACTGGTCGCTGCCTTCATAGGTGGGGTCGTGCCGCCCGATCATGTCGATGTTGAGGTTGGCGACGGTGTTTGCGAGCGGGAGGAGCGGCTCCGAGTCGGCGTAGTAGGCGGAGCCGAGGAGCCCCTTCTCTTCGCCTGTGACGTGGAGGAAGAGGATCGAGCGGCGCGGGCCGTGCCCGTCCGCCTTCGCCTGCTGGAACGCCTCCGCGATTTCGAGCAGCGCGATGGTGCCAGAGCCGTCGTCGTCGGCGCCGTTGCTGATGCCGTCGTCCTCCGCCGTCGGGTCCGTGCCGATGTGGTCGAGGTGGGCACTGATGACCACCACTTCATCTTTGAGCACGGGGTCGGAGCCTTCGAGGAACGCGGCCACATTTTCCACCATCACGGTTTCTGTCGCCTTCTCGATGCGGCTGCCGAGCTGCGTGCCCTCAATGGCGAACACCTCGGGCGTCAGCGAGTCGTTGATCGTGGCTTGCAGGTCTTCCACCGTGTGATCGCCGAGGATGGCGTTGGCAAGATCGGCCGAGATCACATAGATCGGCGGAATTTGACGGGGCTGCACCCCATCGTCTTCTTCCTCAGACGGGAGGGAGAGGCCGCCCATTCGGCGGAGCTGTCCCTGGGCGCGCATCGAGAGCGTCTCGTCGTCATCATTGGAGACGAGCAGGAACCCGGCGGGCATGCTGCCGCGCTGGAGGACGGTGCGGATTTTCTGAAAGCCATTGCGGCTGTAGTCGGAGAGCGTGCCATCCTCTGTGATGAGGCTCTGGCCGCTGGCGTCCATCGGCTCGTCGTCAAGGAGCAGGAGCCACTGCCCGGCGAGGTTGATCCCGGCGGCGTCCATCGCCGCGTAATCGTCGTAGGTCTCCGAGGCGATGCCGTAGCCGCCGAAGACGACGCCCGCTTCGCTCTCGCCCTCGGGGCCGAAGGCGAGGTACTGATCGCCGCTGATCGCAAACCACTCGCCGACGGGCTCGCTGGTGCCGTATTCGCTGATGCGGACGGAACTACCGCGCCGCACCGTGAGGTCGGCGCGGCGAATCGCCTCGCGCTCCAAGGCAAACGGCTGGAGGAAGGCACGCGGGTCATGCGGGCCGGTGGCCTCGGCAGTGCCTTTCGGCATCAGGCCCATCGTCTGGTGCTGCCCGGCGAGGTAGAGCGCGGCGAGGTGCTGTCCGCGCGTGCCCGTCTCGCGGCCCTCGAAGTAGTCGGAGGCGTAGACGTAGAGGTGCCCCGCGAGTTCATCGGGCGTGATGGTAGCCTGGTAGCGCTGGGTAAGGGCGGGGTCGTCCAAGACGGTGGGCGTCTGGGCGAACGCTGACGCGGCGAGACCGAGCAGGAGGGTGGCGGTGAGTAGGAGGTGTTTCATGGGAGTGGTTGGGGAAGGGAGAAAGGAGAGGAGAGTGCTTTCCCTCCGCTCTCTCCATGCTCTCTGTTCTCTAGAACAGGCGGCGGCGCTTGTTGAGGTAAGCGAGGAGGGCTTCGGCGTAGGGCCGGGCGGTGTCCAACTCGACGAAGTCCACGGCCATCTCGCGGCAGCGGCGGCGGAAGGTGTCGGCGAAGAGTGTGGCGGCTTCGGTGTAGCTCTCGCGGAGCTGCGCGGGCTGCAGCGTGACCTCCTCGCCCGTCTCCAGGTCACGAAAGACGTAGGGCACATCGGCGAATTGGAAGCGGCGCTCGGTGGCCGCATCGAGGACGTGGAAGACGAGCACTTCATGGCCGCGGTAGCGCAGGTGGCGGAGCGCTTTGATGAGTTCGTCGTGCGCGGCGACGTTCTCGAACAGGTCGGTGATGACGACCACGAAGGCGCGGCGATGAATGCGCTCGGCTACCTCATGGAGTGCCGCGGCGACGGCGGTTGTACGGCGCTCGTTCTTCTTCGGCGGCTCGCCCCCGAGGTTGTCGAGCCGGGCGAGGAGGCCGCGCAGGTGGCCGCCTGTGCTCTTCGGTGGGACGAGGGTGTGGACGCGCTCGTCGAAGCCGATCAGGCCCGTCGCGTCGCGCTGGCGGACCATCAGGTAGTGGAGCGCCGCGGCGAGCGTCGTGCCGTACTGGAGCTTGGTAACGGACGCTTCGCCCTGGTAGCCCATCGACGTGCTCGTGTCCAGCACGACGTAGTGGCGAAGGTTGGTCTCCTCCTCGTACTGCTTGACGTAGTAGCGGTCGCTCTTGGCATAGACCTTCCAGTCCACATGCCTCAGTTCGTCGCCTGCATTGTAGGGGCGGTGCTCCGCAAATTCGACCGAGAAGCCATGGTAGGGGCTTTTGTGCAGCCCCGTGATGAAGCCCTCCACGATCAGGCGTGCGCGCAACTCCATCGAGTCGAGGCGTGAGAGGACTTCAGGCGTGAGGAGGCGCGGAGCCGTGGCTGTGGACACAGAGCGTTCTGACAGGAGACGGGAAACCAAACGCCGCACCGAAGGCATTCGGTATACATGCCGCAGGGTACGCTGATGCTAAGAAAATAGCAAAGTAGAAGGCTGCAAGACAGATGAGCCCCGCCGATACCGCGGGTATGGCTGTCTTGTCCCTGTCTCAGCAGGTTGGTTAGGTTGGTCTTCCGTTGAGGGTTGAATAGCGCTTGTTCTGTCGGGGGCGCAGTGCGTAGCCTTCCGTGTCTACCGTTTGGTCGGCATGTCTGGGCACGACAACCGCGATACAAAACTGCTACTGGGTGCAGGTTCAGTGATCGGGCTGGCCGATCAACCGGGCACTACGGCAGTCCGCGTTTACATCGCAGCGGCCCGTGGCGCGGCTTGACGGATCAGCCCGGTATGCCGATACCGTGGGCATGGCCGTCTTGTCCCTGTCTCAGCGTGATCGGTTGCGCCCGTTTCTCTCGTCGGTGCTGCTGTTGCCGTTCTGCGCGTACTTCGTGCTCGTGGAGTACGGAACGCGTGGGTTGGGGGGCAGCCTCTGGTTCCTTACGCACAGCCTCAACCTGCTGCCGCACGAGGCCGGGCATTTCTTCTTCCGCTTCTTCGGCGAGTTCATGATGTTCGCGGGCGGGAGCCTGTTGCAACTCCTCTTCCCGTGTCTGTTTGCGTGGTTCTTCCTCACGAACGACGGCACCCTCGGCCTGCAACTCAGCCTGCTCTGGCTCGGGCAGAACTTCATCGACGTGAGCGTTTACGCCGCCGACGCGCAGGCGCGGTCGCTGCCGCTCATTGGCGGGCTTGGCGCCGAGAGCCACGACTGGCACAACATCCTGCAGATGCTCGGCTGGCTGGAGCACACGCCGCTCATCGCCGGGGTGCTGTACGCGATGGCGTTCCCCTGCTGGCTGGCGATGGTCTTCGTTCCACGCTGGGTCTGGTGAGGGAGAAGGGGGAAGTAAGAAAGAGGGGCTTGCCTTTCTCACTTCCCCCTTTCGGCTTCTAACTTCCCGCATGCCCTTGCCCGCCACCGATACCGTCAAGGCGCAGTTGATGGGTGCGGCCGATGTGGACCGCACGCTCAACCGCCTCTCCCGCCAGATCGTTGAGCACCTCGACGACGAGGCCGAGCCTGCCGAGCGCCTCGCACTGGTCGGGATGCAGACGCGCGGCGTCCACCTCGCTCGACGGCTGCGCGACAAGATTGAAGCCATCGAAGGCGTGCGCCTGCCGTTTGGCGTACTCGACGCCACGCTCTACCGCGACGACTTCCGCCAGCGCCTCCGCCAGCCTGCCGTCCAGCCGACCGACATCCCGTTTGATGTGTACGACCGCCGCCTCGTACTCGTGGACGACGTGATCTACACGGGCCGCTCCACCCGCGCGGCGCTCGACGCGCTAATGGATCTCGGCCGCCCGGCCTCCGTGCGCTTCCTCGCCTTCATCGACCGGGGCCTTCGCGAGTTGCCGGTCTGCCCCGACTTCATCGGGCGGACGGTGCCCACGGCGCCGGGCGAGGAAGTGCGCGTCCGGCTCAGCGAGATCGACGGCGAGGATGCGGTGTATCTGGTTGCGGGCTCAGGGTACGGGGTTCAGGGGACGGAGGGAGCCTGATGCAGACTGATTCTCCGAACAAGCCGGTAGAGGCGCTGAATCCAGAACCATCAACCCAGAACCATCAACCTGGAACCCTCAAGCACCGCCACCTCCTCGGCCTCGCCGACTACGACGCCGACGAGATTCGCCTGATTCTCCAGACGGCGCGCGAGATGAAGGCCATTTTGGAGCGGCCCATCAAGCGGGTGCCAAGTCTGCGCGGCGTTACCGTCGTCAACCTGTTCTTCGAAGCGAGCACGCGCACGCGGATCTCGTTCGAACTGGCCGAGAAGCGGCTCTCGGCGGAGGTCGTCAATTTCTCGGCGTCGGGCTCGTCGGTGTCGAAGGGGGAGACGCTCAAGGACACGGCGCGCAACATCGAGGCGATGAAGACGGACGTGGTCATCATCCGCCACTCGTCGCCGGGCGCGCCACACTTCCTGACGCGCTGCATCCGCGGCGTGGTCATCAACGCCGGCGACGGCGCGCACGAGCACCCTACGCAGGCGCTCCTCGACCTGCTCACGATGGCGGAGTTGGAGTTGCCGAAGCAGCCCGGCCTAGCCGACTTCGACTTTGCTGGTCTCAACGTTTCCATCCTCGGCGATGTCGCGCACTCGCGCGTCGCGCGCTCGAACATCTACGGGTTGAAGGCGCTCGGCGCGGAGGTCACGCTCTGCGGCCCGCGCACCATGCTGCCCGTTGAGGCCGAAACGCTCGGCGTTCGCGTCACCGATCGCCTGGACGATGCGCTCGACGGCTGCGACGTCGCAATGGCGCTCCGCATCCAACTCGAACGCCAGGGCGCGGGACCGACGGGTCTCTTCCCGAGCCTCCGCGAGTACCACGACCGCTTCGGCATTCGCCTGGAACACCTCGACCGCTATCCGGATTTGCGGATCATGCACCCCGGCCCCGTTAACCGCGGCGTGGAGCTGGCGAGCGAGGTGGTAGATCACGAGCGGGCGGTTATTCTGGATCAGGTGACCAACGGCGTGGCCGTGCGGATGGCCGTGCTTTACCTCCTCTCGGGCGGGTCCACCCTTGAGTGAGCCGCTGATTCTGGGCTGGCGCGAGTGGGTTGCGCTTCCCGACCTGGGCCTGATGGCCATCCGCTGCAAGGTGGACACGGGCGCGGCGACCTCCTCGCTCCATGCCACCGATATCGTCCGAAGCGAGCGCGACGGGGTACCCTGGGCGCGGTTCAGCGTCCGCCCCTTTCACCAGAGGTATCGCCATCTCGTCGTTGTCGGGGAGGCGCCCATCACAGACGAGCGCGAGGTCACGTCGTCGAGCGGGCACGCCGATACACGGGTCGTCGTGCAGACACAACTGCGTCTTGGGCTCCGCGCCGACGCGCCCGTCTGGGCCATCGAACTGACCCTCACGGACCGCGCCTCGATGAAGTTTCCCATGCTGCTCGGGCGCGAGGCGATGGCAGGCCGCGTGCTCGTGGACGCCGGGGCCTCCTACCGGCTGGGGCAACTCACGCGCCCAACGGATTTTTATCAGTAAGCCACGCCCGTACAGCTTGTCATTCTCTCCCGAAACGCGGAACTCTACTCGACGCGCTGCCTCATGGAGGCAACAGAGGAACGCGGCCACACCGTCCGCGTGCTCGACACGCTTCGCTGCGCGATGCACCTCACCGCCGACAGGCCGGAATTGCACTACCAGGGCGAGCGGCTGACGATATCGATGCCGTGACCCCGCGCATCGGGGCGTCCATCACCTTCTGTGGGCTCACCGTGCAGCACATCGAGCGCGAGTTGGCGGCAAAGAGTGGGAAAAAGCGGAGCTGGCGCAACCTTCGGCATTGTTTTCAGTAAATAATGAAAGTTTAGAATGCCAGCGAGGTTGTGCCATGGCCGCGGTCACCCTGCTCGCCGAGCCCACGGGGCTCGCTGCGCTCACCCGCACATCGCCGAGTGCCCGTGCGCGCCAGCGCTTTCTGGATCGTGAAGGGGCCCCGTCCCTCGGCAGCGACTGGCTCCGGGCTGTCTTTCTGCATTACCGCGTGGATCCGGACGCGCTCCAGCCGCTCGTCCCGTTCCCGCTCGATCTCCGCCGAGGCGAGGCGTACGTGAGCCTCGTCGCGTTCACCATGCAGGATCTCCATCTTCGTTTTGGGGGAGCCTGGGGACGCCGTGTGATGGCTCCGCTTGCGTCGCATCCGTTGCTGAACGTGCGGACGTATGTGCGAGTCGAGGACGAGCCCGGCATCTACTTCCTCGCTGAGTGGATTCCGAATGCCCTCGCCGCGCGCCTCGGCCCACCCCTGTTCGGCCTGCCGTATCGCCTCGGGAACCTCGACTATCGGCACCTTCACGAGACGGGCACGCTTGAGGGCTACGTGGCGGCGGCGGATGCTCCGGGTCCGCTGATTTACGAGGGCGCTCTGCCCTACGACGCCGAACTCGGCCCGGCTGAGCGGGGCTCGCTGACCGAGTTTCTGCTGGAGCGCTACACCGCGTACACCGCCTGGCATGGGCTGCGTCGCTGCTTCCGCATCTGGCACCCGCCGTGGCCACAGACCGCCTTCGATGGGGAGGTTCTAGACGATGCGCTCCTCGACGCCACGGGAGGCTGGATGCAGAAGGCCGACTTCATCGGGGCGACCTACTCGCCCGGCGTTCGCGATGTCTGGATGGGGCGGCCTCGCTTGGGCTGAGGAAGGCATCGGGTTCACTACCTTGCGGGCAGCTCCAAGGACGACTGTGCTCCCGCCATGCGCTTCGTTGCTGTTCTGCTGCTCCTCAGTATGGCTGCGCCTGCTCAGGCGCAGCCACTGCGCGGGGCCTCGCCCGATGGGACACTCACAGTCACCCTCGACCTCGACACCGAGGGCGTGCTCACTTATCGAGTCGCGCGTTTCGGTCGTCCCCTTGTCACTCCGTCACGCCTCGGCGTCGTGTTCACCGACGGACGGCGGCTGGATCAGGGGCTCATGCTCGTCGGGTCCGAGACGGCCACTCGCGATGAAACGTGGGAGACCGTCTGGGGGGAGCGCCAGTTCGTACGCGACCACCACAACGAAGTGCGCCTGATGCTAGAGAGCAGCGACGGCGTGCAGATGCACCTCACCGTGCGGGTGTTCAACGAAGGGCTTGGCTTTCGGTACGAATGGCCTGCGCAGGACGGTCTGACCGACTTCGCCCTCGCCGATGAGGTGACGGAATTCAACCTGGCGGCAGAGCCGATGGCGTGGTGGATTCCGGCCTACCAGCGCGAGCGCTATGAGTACACCTATCGCCATACGCCGCTCTCAGAGGCGGGGCGGTTTCAGGGCGATGCCAACGTCAACGAGCAGCCGCATCCGTACCGGCCGGCGCAGGTCGTCCACACGCCGCTGACGCTCGAACTGCCCGACAGCCGTTACGTCGCCCTCCACGAGGCGGCGCTCGTCGACTACGCCGGGATGACGCTCGAAATCACCGGCCCTACCTCGCTCGAAGCCGACCTCGTGCCGTGGTCCACAGGCGTCAAGGTCTACGCCACGGCACCGCACGCGAGCCCGTGGCGCGTGTTCCTCGTCGGCGACACGCCGGGCGACTTGGTCGAGAGCGACCTCGTGCTCAACCTCAACGAGCCGTCGAAGATCGAAGACACGAGCTGGATCGAGCCGCAGAAGTACGTGGGCGTCTGGTGGGAGATCCACATGGACATCACAACCTGGAACGATGGCGAGCGCCACGGCGCCACGACGGCCAACACGAAGCGCTACATCGACTTCGCCGCTGCCAACGGCTTCGGTGGCGTGCTCGTGGAGGGCTGGAACCGGGGCTGGGACCGCCGCTGGATCGGCCCCGAGGCCGACTTCTCCTTCACCGAACCCTTCGACGACTTCGACATCGAGGAGGTGACGCGCTACGCGGCAGAACGGGGTGTGCGGCTCGTCGGCCATCACGAGACGGGCGGCGATGTGCCCAACTACGAGGCGCAACTGGACGACGCCTACGCGCTCTACGAGCGGCACGGCGTGCGCGCCGTCAAGACGGGCTACGTCGAGTGGGCGCAGGGGCTCGTCCGCACCGCCGGGCCGGGCCTGGCGCCGGGCGACTCGGCCTTCGAGTGGCACCACGGGCAGTGGATGGTCCGCCACTACCAGCGAACCGTCGAGGCGGCGGCGCGGCACCGCATCATGGTCAACATCCACGAGCCGATCAAGGACACGGGGCTGCGGCGAACATGGCCCAACCTGATGACGCGCGAGGGGGCACGCGGCATGGAGTACAACGCCTGGGCAGGCGACGGTGGCAACCCGCCGGAGCACGAGGTCATCCTGCCGTTCACGCGCTTGCTGGCCGGCCCGATGGACTTCACGCCGGGCATCTTCGATCTGCTCCACACGCGCGGCAACCGCCCCGACAACCGCGTCAACACAACGCTCGCCAAGCAACTTGCGCTCTACGTGACGATGTACAGCCCGCTCCAGATGGTCGCCGATCAGCCGGAGAGCTACGCCGAGCGTCCCGTCGCCTTCCAGTTCATCCGCGAGGTGCCCGCCGACTGGGCCGACTCGCGCGTCCTCGCCGGGGCCATCGGCGACTACCTCGTCATGGCGCGCAAAGACCGCCAGTCCGACGACTGGTACCTCGGGGCCGTCACCGACGAACAGGGCCGGATGCTCACCACACCGCTCGCGTTCCTCGATGCAGACCGGGCGTATGTCGCCGAGGTCTACCGCGATGCCGACGACGCGGACTGGGAGACGAACCCGCACGCCGTCACCGTTGAGCGCGGACTCGTGGAGGCCACGACGATTTTACCCGTGCGCCTCGCCGCAGGCGGTGGCATGGCCGTGCGTCTGCGCCCTGCAACCGACGACGAGGCGAGTATTCTGCCGCGGCTCATGCCCTAGCTAGACCTCGGCGCGGAGCACGTCGAGGGGTGGGCGGCTGAGCAGGCCCCGGCTCCCGGCGAGGCCAATCGCAATCGTAAGCGCAGGCACGGCCACAAGCGTCCCGGCGATCCATTCCCATGCGAGGACAAACGGCGTCTCGAAGACGAACGTCGCAAGGGCCCAGCCCCCGAGGAGGGCCAGGCCAATGCCGGTCAGCGCGGCGAGCAGGCCGAGGAAGAGGTACTCGGCCACGAGGATGCGGCGCACCTGCCCCCGGTTGGCGCCGAGGGTGCGGAGGAGCACGCTCTCGGCAATGCGTTGCAAGCGCGCGATCCGCACCGCCCCCGCGAGTACGACGAGGCCGGTACCGACCGAGAACAGCGCCATGAACTGCAAGACGAACGCGACGCGCCCGAGTACGCCCTCAATAAGCCCGAGCACGAGCCCTACATCCACCGCCGAGATGTTGGGGAAGCGTTCGATGGCCGCGCGCTGGAGCCGTGCCGAGCGCTCCGGCGTGCCCGCCCGCGTCGTGATGATGCCGAACTGCGGCGCCTCGTCGAGGGGGCCTTCGGGGAAGACGACGAAGAAGTTGGGCTGGACGCGTGCCCAGTCCACGCGGCGGAGGCTGGCGATTTCGGTTTCCATCGGGCGGCCCGCGACGCGCCACGTCAGCCGGTCACCGAGGCCCACGCCGAGTTCGTTGGCCAGGTCGAGTTCGACGGAGACGGGGATGACGGCGGTGTCGGCCGGGACGCGGGGCACCATTGCGCCTTCGAGCACTTCTTCGGAGTCTTCGGTGTGTGCGCGGTAGGTCGAGCGGTATTCGCGGACGAGCGCCCAGTCGGGGCGCTCGTCGGTCGAATCCAGGCGGATGTCCTCCGTCTCGCGGCCGTTGATGGCCGTCAGGCGCATCGCGATCAGCGGCACCTCATCGATGAGCGGCAGGCCCTGCTCGCGGACGAGATCAGCGACGGCCTCGCGCTGGTCGGCCTGGATGTCGAAGAGGATCACGTCGGGGCGGCCCTCGCCGTCGTCGGGGAGGGCGATGGGGGCGAGGAGAGAGCGCTGCACGACCGTGAGCGTCATTAGCAGGAACGTGCCGAGGCCGAGGGTCAGCAGAAGCACGAGCGTCTGGTTGCCGGGTCGATAAAGGTTGGCGAGGCCCTGCCGCCAGGCGTACGGCGCACGCTTCGGCACGAGCCGCCGCGCGAGCGTCTGCACGAGCTTCGCCGCGAGGGCGAGCACGCCGAACGCCACAATCACGCCCGCCGGGAAGCCGATGGCCGCGCGTAGGTCGCCGCCCGTCTGCATCCAAGCGAACGCGCCGATTCCTGCGATGAGGAGGAGTATCAGAAGCCCGCGCCACAGGTCGATGCCGCGGGCACGCGCGTCGGCGCGGAGCGCGCGGAGGGGTGGGATGCGGCGGACGGCCAGGAGCGGCAGCATCGCAAAGGCGAGCGCCACCACGACACCCACGCCGAGCCCTTGCAGCACCGGCTCCCATACGAATGCCGTCTCGACCGTTACCGGGAGGAAGGGCCCGAGCACGCGCGGGAGGAGCGTCTGCACGGCCACGCCGAGCGCCGCGCCGAGGACGGCCCCGATGAACCCGAGCACGAGGGCCTGGAGCGTGTAGATGCGGAGCGTCTGCCCGGCCGTTGCGCCGAGGCAGCGCAGCGTGGCCACGGTGTCGGCTTTCTGACGGACGTAGACGCTGACCGCGCTCGCCACGCCGAGGCCGCCGAGCAGCAGCGCGATGAAGCCGACCAGTTCGAGGAAGCGCGTCAGGTTGCCGAGCGCATCGCTCCAGTCGCCCTGCGCACTGCCTACCGAGTCGCCGCGCAGGTCCATCGCTTCGAGTTGCGGCTCGATGGCGGTGAGGATGGCATCGGCGTTCGTTCCCGGCGCGTCGAAGCGGAAGTAGGCGCTCGTGGTGAAGCGGCTGCCGAAGCGGAGCAGTTCACGATCCAGGCGGTCCAGCGGCACGTACACGCGCGGCCCGACGAGCGCCTCGATCCCCGTCTGCCCGGTGATCCCGTCGATCTGCCCGGCGATCTGGTACTGCTCCGTCCCGATGCGGATGGAGTCGCCGATGGCGGCGTCGTACTGGAGCAGGAGGGCGGCGTCCACGAGCGCCTTGCCGTCATCGAGATACGTGTCGGCGGCCTCGGCAGGGGTCGTTGTGATCTGGCCGTAGAAGGGGAAGTCGCCGTCGAGAGCGCGGACCTGGATGAGGCGCGTACCGCCGCTCTGCGGAAACAGCGCCATCGAGGGCGTCGAGACCTCGCGTGCCACAGTCCCCGAATGCGCCTCGGCGAGCGAATCGACGAAGGCCTCGTTGGCATCGTTGAAGTTGCCCCAGTTCCAGACGATCAAGTCCGCGCCGAACACGTCGCGCGCCTGCGTCGCGAGCGCCGTCTCCAGGTTTTCCCCGAACGAGCGGATGGCGACGAGCGCTGCCACGCCGAGCGCCATCGCAGAGACGTAGAGCAGGAGCCGCCGCCGCATCCGTCGGCTGTCGCGCCACGCGAGGGAAGGGACGAACATAGGAGGTGAAACGTGGGGTAGGGAAAATGGGGAGGAGATGTTCAAGCAGCGGAGGCCTCGGCCCCCATTTCCCAGTGGCTATCTCCCATCTCCTCGACCACGCGGCCGCCGCGCAGGCGAATCGTCCGCTCGCACCGCGCCGCCAACTCCAGGTCGTGCGTAACGACGATGAGCGCCGTACCCGCCTCGCGGTTGAGTTCGAACAACAGGTCTTCGATCCGATGGCTGGTGTCGTCGTCGAGGTTGCCCGTCGGTTCGTCGGCGAAGAGGATGGCGGGGCGGTGGATGAAGGCCCGTGCGATGGCGACGCGCTGCTGCTCGCCGCCGGAGAGTTGCGTTGGGTAGTGATCGAGGCGGTCGCCGAGGCCTACGCGGTCGAGGAGCGTCGCCGCGCGATCGTGGGCGCCGCGTTCGCCCTGCAATTCGAGTGGCACCATCACATTTTCGAGGGCCGTCAGCGTCGGGATGAGGCGGAAACTCTGAAAGATGAAGCCGACGTGCTGCGCGCGGAGTGCCGCGCGCGCGTCCTCGTCAAGGGCGTTCAGATCGGCTCCTGCGAGCCACACAGTCCCCGACGTGGGGCGGTCGAGGCCTGCGCAGAGGCCGAGCAGAGTCGTCTTGCCGCTACCCGAGGGGCCGACGATGGCGCAGGTTGCCCCGGTGTCCACGGCGAATGACACCTCAGCGAGGACCGTGAGCGTGCGGTTTCCGCTGGCAAAGGTCTTGGTGAGGCGCTCGGCGACGAGCACCAGGGGGGGGGACGAGGGCGACACGGGGGTGGACAAAGCAGATGGGAGGCAGGACAACAGCCCGAGACAGCATCAGGTGCGGCGAAGCTCGGCGTCATCACGGAGCGCTCATACGTGTCGGCGCGGGCGCGGATTCGCGGAACAGCACGCGGCCTCGCGGGGTGAAGGGCTCTCGACCAGCATTCCCGCTTCATGCTTCGTCTCTTCGTGCTCCTTGCGAGCCTTTCTCTCCTCACGGTCGGGTGCGACCGCCCGCCCTCCTCGTCTCTGGAAAATCCTGATCCCGAACCGCCCGCAGCGGAGGCGAATGCCGAACCGGAAGCCGCTCCCGCAAGCGCCTGCACAGCGCCGACGGAGGCAGGCGATGACGACACCGTAACCGTCCTGTTCTTCGGCGACAGCCTGACGGCAGGCTTCGGACTGGCCGATCCCTCCGCCGACGCCTATCCCGCGCGCATCGAGGCACGGGCGCGGGAGGCGGGGTGGTCCGTGCGCGCGGTAAACGCAGGCGTCAGCGGGGAGACGACGGCCGGTGGCCTCCGCCGCATCGAGTGGGTGCTTGACGGGGAGCCCGATGTGGA
>JABDIZ010000025.1 GCA_013003465.1 Rhodothermaceae bacterium | reverse complement strand
GTCCGGGAGGTCCGCCACGTGTACGTGGAGAGCTTCCAGGCCCTCGTCGAGAACAACGCGGTGGTGCGCTACCGCGTCAACGCGAAGATCACCTTCGTGGTGGCCGACACCCGGACCTGATGCCATGAACCTCACCATCCATCCCCGTCACGTCGAGATCAGCGACGCGCTTCGCACCGCCATTGAGCAGGCCGCACGCGATGCCCTGGAAGCGATGGGGGTGCCGCCGAGCACCCCCGTCACTCTTTCCCTCCGGGGCCCGGCCGGTGCGGGGTCACAACGCTACCGTGCGAAGGCCCGCATCGAGACCGAGGAGGAACCCCTCCACGCCAAGGGTAGCGGGCCCAGCGCCTCCGAGGCCATCGCCGCACTGCGGGGTGCCCTCATGCGCCAGGCCCAGCAGTGGCAGGTTCGCCACGCAGGCCGGGCTGCGCCCCCCGACGCGGCACGGCTCCGGGGTGATCCCGTCTCCGAGCGAGCCCTCCGGGAGGCTCGCCGTCTCAGCAACACCAGCGAGAACCCCAACCGTGAGGCCGATCACCGCCCACCGGGCTACCGCTGAGCACAGAGCGGCCCGATCCATCGCCTGTTGCCGTAGGCATACGCTACGAGGTACCGTCATGAAATCCGACGCCATGATCAAGCTCGACGTCACCGACGAGCTCGACTGGGAGCCGAGTGTGGACGCCACCCACATTGGGGTCGCCGTCGAAGAGGGCGTGGTGACGCTCTCCGGGACCATTTCCACCTACGCCGAGAAGCGCGCCGCCGCCGAAGCGGCCCTCCGCGTGCAGGGCGTCCGCGCGCTCGCCGATGAGATTGAGGTGCGCCTTCCCGGTGCGCACGTCCGTACCGATACCGACATCGCGCGGGCCGCCGCCAATGCCCTCACGTGGGACACGCTCATCCCCGAGGAGGCTCTGGATGTGAAAGTCGACGAGGGCATCGTCACGCTGTCGGGCGAGGTGCCGTGGCAGTACCAGCGCGCGCAGGCGGCCGACGCCGTCAGCGGCCTCACCGGGGTCCAGCGCGTCGTCAATCTGATTCGTGTCAAGCCGTTCGTTTCGGCGGACAACCTGAAGGAGCAGATCGAGAAGGCCTTCGAGCGCACGGCGCGCGAGGATGCGCGCAAGGTGGAGGTGGACGTGCTGGCGGGCGAGGTCACGCTTTCCGGTACCGTCAATTCGATGGCCGAGCGCCAGGAGGCCGTGCGTGTGGCGTGGGCCGCCCCTGGGGTGACCGACGTCCACGACCACCTCGTGGTGCGCGGAGCCATCCTCCACGCCTGAGCCTCTCATTGGATTGTGAGGCGCGTCTCCCGCTTGTCATGATGAGCCCCCCTGACCCCCGATCTATCGAGGATAGTTGATCCTCTCACGTTCCCAAGGTACCTGTCATGAATACGCCACTCCGTCAGCCCCCCGTGATCGGTGCGGTACTCGTCGCTCTCCTCCTCACGCTCCCCCTCCTGATCGCAGGCTGCGGCTCCTCAATGCGCGTGACGCACGGCTACGACCACACCGTCGACTTCACCGTGTACCAGACCTATGACTGGCTACCCCAGCCCGACGACCTCGGTGATCCGCTCGTCGATGCGCCGGAGATCGCCTTCCAGATCAAGCAAGCGGTCGAAGCCGACCTGGAACGCAAGGGCTACCGCAAGGTGGACCGCGCCCCCGACTTCTACGTCGTTACTCACGCCGCCCTCCGGCAGCAACTCACCCGTACCTACATCGACCGGTGGGGCTACCGCTATCCGCCGCGCCGCTGGCCCCGGCGGGGCGTAGTCGTGGACCTCTACGATGTGGGCACCCTCGTCCTCGATGTGATTGACGCCGACACCGACGAGCTCGTCTGGCGCGGCACAGCGACGGATGTGGTGGCCGGCGACCCCGACGAAGTCCGCGCGCAGGCCGACGAGGCCGTGCGGCGCATCCTGGCCCCGTTCCCGCCTCGGTGAGGCCACACCGGCGTGCGCGCCTCAACGCTATGGAGACCCTTGCCGAACGCTTCCTGTTCTGGGCCCCTCGGGGGCTGGGCATCGCGTTTGCGGTGTTCCTGGGCGTGTTCGCGCTCGACGTGTTCGGCGAAGGCCTCGGTGCCTGGGAGACGGCCCTCGCCCTCCTGATACATCTGGTGCCGACGGGCCTCGTCGTTCTCGCGCTGCTCGCCGCATGGCGGCAGGGCTGGGTGCTGTTCGGCCCCCTCCTGTTCATCGGCCTCCTCTTCCGGGCGGAGTGGGCGTATCGCAGAAGGCGGACGATGCTGGAGCCGCCCTAGCGCCCCTCCGTCGCATTGGCCGCGACGCCGGGCAGCCGCTCGCCTGCCACCATGCCTGACTGTTCCGTGGCGCTGCCACACAACCCCCTCGCATCATGAACGTTTCCATTCAGGGCACCCACCTCGCCCTCACCGACGCCATCCGCCAACTCGTCCACGACAAGCTGACCGACGCGCTCCGCCCTCTCGGGGATACCGACCGCGATCCGATCCACGCGGCTATCGAACTCGAACACCGGACGCGGCATTACGACGACATTGCGGGGGTCCGGGCCTATCGGGCTGAGGCCACCGTGACGGGCTACGGCATGACGTTCCGCGCCGAGGGCTCGGCGGACGAACTCGAACCGGCGGTCGTCGCGATGAAGCACGAACTGAACCGTCAGGTTCGCGAATGGCGAGGACGGCTGCGCGACGCGCAACGCAGCGGCGCCCGCGCAGCCAAGCCGCGCGGCTGAGGCCTGCTATCTATGGCTTTCTCCAATCTTCACCTCTTTGCCCTCGACGCTGCTCGCCCTTTCAGCGAGCGGGTCAGTACCGCCCTCGGCGTGGATCTGAACCCGCACGAGGGGCGCGACTTCGAGGAACGGCGTGCGCATCGGTTTCTTGAGCTTGTAGGCGAAGCGGTCGGTGAGGAACACCCATGCCATTTTCGTCTCGATGGCCTCAACGGCCGCGGGGCGGTCTGGGTAGCTCGCTGGGTTCTTGAGAAAGGCGACCTTCTCATTGAGGCAGACGCGGCCCTCATCGGTGTAGGCGAAGAAGATGGGTGGTGAGGAGGGGGCAGGCGGGAAGACGGGTTCATCACGCGGAGAGGGCAACGGCGGAGGAGCCTGAATGCAGAGGATAGGGCCGGGCGACCTGGCATGAGCGGGGCCCTTGCTCTTGGCGCATCGAATTCCGATACTGCACCGGTCACTGGCAGCACGGTCCGACAGGGAGCAGGTTGGACCGCTGCGAGGCGGAACCCGCAGCGGACGCTGCGCCCTCCGAAGACGCCCCTTCACACTCTTCTCCCACGGTTCTACAGGAGCCGTCCCCGTACCGCTCGGGTCGGCGCCCGCTCTCTGCGAGCCGCCCTCGTTGTGAGCAGCGCCATGGCCGACATGCCAACCCCAATAGCCTCAGCCTCTCCGCCACCGGCGGGGCCGTCGCGGGCGGGGCCGTCGCAGGTGCCGGAAGGCGTGGCGCCGGTCCATGCGCTGTTGCCCATCCTGGGCGAGATCGACGCCCTCCTCGAGGAGGGCGTCGCGCCCCACGAGCGCCTCATGCAGGCCCTCGCCTTCGTCCGCGACCACGTCCGCGACTACCTCGATCAGGTCGGCTTGATCGTCGTCGCCCTTGACGCCGCCGGCCGCGTCCTCTTCGTCAACCGCCGGGGCTGCGAGCTGCTCGGCTGCGACGAGGACGGCGAGATCCTCGGGGCCGACTGGATCGAGACCTTCGTGCCCGAGCGCCGCCGCGCCGCCACGCGCGGAGTCTTCGAGGCCTTGTGGGCCGGGGACCTCGCGCGCGCCGCGAGCAACGAGAACGAAGTCGTCACGCGCTCGGGCCAGGAGCGGCTCGTGGCTTGGACCAACGAGGTGCTCCACGACGAGACCGGCGCGGTGTGGGCCGTCGTCGGGGCGGGCGAGGACGTGACCGAGCGGCGCCATGCCGAGCACCACCTCGCGCGCATCGGCCAGGCCGTCGAAGCCGCCCGCGATGGCATCGGCATCATCGGTCCCGAGGGCCGCATCGTGTATATGAACCCGGCGCTCTGCACGATGACGGGATACACCCCCGACGCGTTGGAGGCGGCGGGCGGGCCGCCGAGCCTCTTCGTCGACCCGGGCACGGGGCGCCTGGCCTTCCTGCACACGATGCGGGAGGGGGCGTGGAGGGGGGAAGCGGACATGCGCAGCCAGAACGGGCGGATAAGGACGGTGCTGCTGCGCACCGACTTGCTCCGCGACGAGCAGGGGCAGGTGCTCGGCCTGGTCGCCATCCATACCGACATCACAGCGCAGCGCCGCCTGGAGGCTGAGGTGCTCTATGCCACGGACGCCGAACGGCAGCGCATCGGGCGCGACCTGCACGATGGGCTCGCGAGTCACCTCGTCGGGCTGGGGATGGTGGTGCGCGGCCTGTCCCGCCGCGCCCGCACCGAAGCGCCCGCTCTGGTGGAGGAACTGGAGGACATCGCCGGGTTCATTCGCGACGGTGCCGAGCAGGCGCGGGCGATCGCGCACGGGCTCAACCCGGTGAGCCTCGACCGGAAGGGACTGGCGGCGGCGCTCGAGCGCTTGGCGACGACGACCGATGCGCATGCGGACCTCCAGTGCACGTTCGCGGCGCCGGGGGAACTGCCCGCGCTCTCGGCGGAAGCGGCGACGCAGCTCTACCGGATCGCGCAGGAGGCGGTGACGAACGCGCTGCGGCATGCCGGGGCGAGGCGGATCCGGCTCACGCTGGAAGCAGAGCGAGGTCTGGAGGAGGGGCAGGCGGCGCGCGCGCTGGTGCTGACGGTGCGCGACGACGGGCAAGGCCTGGCCGCGCCGCTGCGTCCGCAGGAGGGGGGGCTGGGGCTGCGGACGATGGCCTACCGGGCGCACGCGATCGGGGCGTCGCTGGCTCTGGAGGCGAAAGAGGGCGAAGGCGTGGTGGTGCGGTGCCGATTGCCGCTCTAGGTCGTGTTGACAGGCAGCAGCAGGTCGGGCCCGAGCGGGCCGAGGTGCACCAAGGCTAGCACGGCCGGCCATGCTCCTTCCGGATGCGGTGCCCTGAACTCAGGGGTGCTGGGTGGGCCCTCGGGAGGGCACGTAGCACCTACTGGGTCTCTCCCTTACACCCGAGATCGGGGGTTGCCTGTCCCGCCCCCGCCGCCTCGCGTCGTAGCGTGAAACCAGGCTGCGCGGCGAAGCCTGCTGACGTACGAGTAGGTCCGCCGTCATCCGCGACACAAGGACCCAGACGAGGAGGACATCATGGAAGTCATCACCAGCGATCGCATCATGGAAGGTGTTGAGACCATCCCCAAGGTCATGAAGGCCACCGTCTTCGTGGAGCCCGGGCGGATCGAACTGCGGGAGAAGCCGGTGCCGGAGGTGGGACCGGGCGAGGCGCTCGTCAAGGTCACCACGACCACGATCTGTGGCACCGACGTGCACATCATGAAGGGTGAATACCCTGTCGAGCCCGGCCTCACGATCGGGCATGAGCCCGTGGGCGTCATCGCCCGGCTCGGTCCGGGGGTGACGGGCTACCGTCTCGGGCAGCGCGTGATCGTCGGGGCGATCACGCCGTGCGGCCAGTGCCACGCGTGCCTCGACGGCGACCTTGCACAGTGCGGTGGGGCCACCGAGCACGGCTTCGCGCAGGCCATTGGGGGCTGGCGCTTCGGCAACACCATCGATGGCTGCCAGGCCGAGTACGTTCGCGTCCCCGACGCCATGGCCAACCTCACGCCCGTCCC
>JABDIZ010000407.1 GCA_013003465.1 Rhodothermaceae bacterium | reverse complement strand
ACGCAGCCCATCCTCGATCTCGCCAACCACGTCCTCGACCACGCGACCGAGAAGTACGACAAGCACCTCTTCACCGAGCGCGCCGACGGCGAACTGCCTGCGATGGTGCAGGCGCCCGATTCGCTGTGGCAGAGCCGGTTCGTGTGCCAGGTCGTGCTCGCCAAGCGCGAGGAGGGCGTGCCGCTGAACCGCATGGCCGTGCTCTTTCGCAGCGGTTGGTGCTCGTACGACCTCGAAACGGAGCTCACGCGGCGGCGCATCCCGTTCGTCAAGTACGGCGGCCTGAAGCTGGCCGAGGCGGCGCATGTCAAGGACCTCGTGGCGCACCTGCGCATCGCCGAGAATCCGGGCGACGCGGTGGCCTGGAACCGCGTGCTGCAACTGTTGGAAGGCCTCGGCCCGAAGTCGGCGCAGCAACTCCTGGAATGGATTCGGCGGGCGGAGCAGCCCTACGCACTCGACGTGCCGGGCACCTCGCCGCGCTACGTGGAAGGCCTGCAGCGTCTCGCCGCGCTGATGCGCGGACTCCAGAGCGGCGAGGTCTCGCTGCCCGAGCAGATCGACCGCCTCCTCGCCTACTACCGCCCGCTCTTCGACCGCGTTTACGCCGAGGATGCGGACCAGCGCGAGGCCGACCTCGATGGCTTCGCCGCCGTCGCCGAGCGCTACCGCAGCCGCGCCGCGCTCCTCGAAGCGCTCGCCCTCGATCCGCTCGACCTGACCTCGGAAGAACAGGAGGGCACCGACAAGGACGAGCCGCCGCTTGTGCTCTCGACCATCCACTCGGCGAAGGGCCTGGAGTTCGACACCGTCTTCCTGATCGAAGCGCTCGACGGCGTGCTGCCCTCGCAGTACAGCATCAAGCGCGAGGAAGACCTCGACGAGGAACTGCGGCTGCTCTACGTGGCGCTCACGCGGGCCGAAAACGAGCTGTACGTGTCGTACCCGATTGTGCAGCACCGGCGCGGGGCAGGGGAGTACTTCACCAACCCGAGCCGTTTTCTGGACGGCACGCCGGAGCGGCTGCTAGAGCCGTGGTCGCTCGTGGAGGAGGTGACGCCTGCACTGCCTGCGGGACCAAAGGCACTGGGGGAGTAGCTTTGCCTTCGGGCGGCCTTAGGCACGACCCCCCGTCGCGTTCGGATTGCCCGCAGGAAACGCCTGCGGACTCGACCCTCGTACGACGGTCCCCCTTGCCAAGGGGGACCGCTTTCCGAGCGCACCCGGAGGATCTGAGGAAAGCAGGGGGTCTGGTGTTGAGGGAAAACGCATGGGGTGGGTAGCCGTTTGGGTTGGAAACCCTAAGTTTGAGGCCTGCGTCTGTTGCCCCGATGGAACTCGTTCTCCAACCCCGTCCGCTGATCGGCCCCTCGGGCCTGCGCATCGAGCGCGTGGGCATGGAGCGCTACGCCGAGGTGCAGGCGCTCAACGCGACCGTCTTCGGCGACACGCGCGTCATCTTCCGCCTCGACCGCCGCGACCTTACGTTGCTCCTCGCCTTCCTGAACGACGAGGCGGTGGGCTACAAGGTGGGCTATGGCGAGGAGGGACGGACGTTCTACAGCGCCAAGGGCGGTGTGCTCGAAGCAGTCCGGCGGCAGGGCATCGCGCGGGCGTTGCTCTATGCCATGCAGGACGAGGCTCGCGCGATGGGCTACCGCCGGTTCGCCTTCGACACGTTTCCGAACAAGCACGTCGGGATGACCGTGATGGGGTTACGGGAGGGGTTCACCGTCACGGCAGCGGGCTACAACGCGGCCTACAAGGACTACCGGTTGCGGTTTGAGAAGAAACTCTGAGCAATAAGATTGGTGAAGAGGTAGGGTGGCAATTCAGTATAATCGGTGGTTCTACGGCCTCACACTGACGCTCAATGGAGCTACCTGACGAACACGAACTCATCTGGCTGTTCGAGCAGGAGCCGGAGTTGTTGGACTCCGGTCAGCCGTGGGCTTACAACCACCTCACCTTCTCAGTCGAACGCAACGGCGAGCGGCTGGTTTGCATGATCGCCCCGGGCTACGGCGACGTTCAGGTCCACCTCACACGTGGCGACCGCTCGATCCTAGACCTCGTGTTCGGCTTCGTCCGCAAGTTGGAGGTTCAGAAAGAGCAAGGTGCCGAAGTGCTCGTTGTTGACTTTGGCCTCGACCAAGTGAACCAACTCCGTGTTCAGACAAAACCACATTTCCACGTCAGTTGGGGAACTGCTCTGCAAGGCGGATCAGAGTGACGCCCGCAACACGGCCGCAGAACCCGCCACTGCAGGCCGACACAACGCTTCAGCGCTCTTGCCTCGTCCCACCGCCAGCGTCTACGTTGCCTCTTCCAACCTCTCTGCCGCGTTGTGCGGCTGAGTGGCAAACTGTTAGGCATCACGCCCACCCTCTCCCTCCAGGAGCCACATGAAGCGAACCCTCGTCCCAAGCACAAGTCCGTACGCCAACATTGTTGGGTTTTCACGGGCCATCCGAGTGGGCCAGTTTGTTTCTGTCGGTGGCACCGCCCCGATCGACGACGAGGGAAACACCGTCGGGGTCGGCGATCCAGCCGCTCAGGTACGTCGATGCTTCCAGACCATCGAGGCCGCCCTCGCTCAGGCGGGAGCATCCATGACCGATGTCGTTCGAACGAGGATGCTGTTGACCCGGATCGACGATTGGGCCGCCATCGCCAAGGTTAGAGGCGAGTACTTCGCGGAGGTCCGCCCCGTCGACACCGTGGTCGAGGTGAGTCGATTCATCAACGAGGATTGGCTTGTCGAGGTAGAGGTCGATGCAATTGTTAGCGACGATGATGCGGAGTCTCGGCTCCGTGATGGGGCCGAGCCGCTCGTGGGCGAGCAAGGCTAGAACAATGCGTAGATGAAGGACGCCGGGGCGGAGCCCGCCGGCACCACGATGACGAGGCGGAGGGCAATGGAAAACCGCCAACTACAGTAGCAGCCTGCTGTATCATCAGGACAGAGGTTGCTCCTCAGTCGACGATGATACGGAGGCATCATGGAAAGCCTGAACGTCAACGGCACCGCGCTCGAATATGCCGAGGCGGGCAACGGCGAGCCTCTCGTATTGGTCCACGGCTCGGCCAACGATTATCGGACGTGGGACCAGCAGCACGACGCATTCGCCGAGGACTACCGCGTTCTCGCTTACAGTCGGCGCTACCACTGGCCAAACGAGTCCATCCCGGACGGCACCGATTATGCGATGCAGGAGCACGTGGACGATCTACAGGCGCTCCTTCGCACTCTCGGTGCGGCGCCCGCTCACCTCGTGGGGCATTCCTACGGCGCGTTTCTATGTCTGCTGCTCGCCCTGCGGGAGCCGTCACTCGTGCGCACCCTTGTCTTAGCCGAGCCACCCGTCATCACGCTGCTCACGAGCAACCCGCCGAAACCGCTCGAACTCCTGAAGCTCTTCGCCACACGACCGCGCATGGCTGCCGCGCTTCTCCGGTTCGGAATGACGGGGGTCGTGCCTGCGACGCAGGCCTTCCAGCGGGGCGACACGGATGCAGGCATCCGCATCTTTGGCGATGCCGTGTTCGGTCAGGGGAGCTATGACCGCTTGCCGGAATCCAGAAAAGCGCTGATCCAGGACAACCGCACCGCCATCCAGGCAGAATTTCTCGGTTCGGGCTTCATGCCGCTGGATGCGGATGCCGTGCGCCAAGTGCAAATCCCTACGCTGCTCGTCACCGGCGAGCACAGCATCAGCCTGTTTCATCGGCTGACGGATCGGCTCCGTGAATTGCTACCGCAGGCTGAGCAGGTTGAGATTCCCGGCGCGTCGCACCGGATGCATCAGGACAGCGCCTCGGCCTTCAATGCCGCCGTGCTCTCGTTCTTGGCGAAGCATGGCGGTGCCCAGCCTAAAACAGTGCGTAGATGAACGGCGCGAGCGCGGAGCCCTCCGTCACCACGATGACGAGGCCGAGGAGCACGAGCACGAACACGATGGGGGCCAGCCAGAACTTCTTGCGCACGCGCAGGAAGCGCCAGAACTCGCCGAGGATGCGGAGCTTCGACACAGGAGGGTCACGAGACGTTCGGCCGGTAAGGTAGCGCCTGCAACGCCCATTCAGACGCTTTGAGGTCATCCATGCGTTCGCATGGATCCAGTGCCATGCCGACTGCGAAGTACCGGACCCTGGATTGGCTGGATTCCTGCCCGGGCGGGAATGACTCTATTGCGGTCGGACAAGAAGGGGCACTTCTGTGGGCGCATCGCAACTCCGCAGGCAGCGGCGCGTAGCCGTGGCTCTGTCGCTTCTGCGTCGTCACCCAACCGCCCATCGATCCTGTGCGTGCTGCGTTGTTCGAGTTCTCGGAGAGCATCCGCATGGCCCTCGTCACCATCTGGGCCAACAAGCTGCGGGCGCTCCTGACCACGCTCGGCATCATCATCGGCATTGTCTCCGTCACGGCGATGTTCACCACCATCAACGGCATCGAGCGGGGCTTCGACCGCTCGGTGGCGATGCTGGGCACCAACGTCATCAACGTGAAGCGGATGCCCGATGGCTTCAACGTGCAGTGGTGGGAGTACCGCAACCGCCCGCGCATTACCGAGGAGGTCGCTGAGTTCATTGACGGCCGGACGCAAACCGTCGAGGCCGTGGCGCCCGTCGCCTTCTCGATGCACGCGGTCCAGAACGCCGACCGGCGGATCGGGCAGGTCTTCCTCCGCGCCTCCACGCCCGAACTGGTCGAAGTGACGGGCATCGACCTCGATCAGGGGCGCTTCTACTCCGAGTCGGAGAATCGCAGCGGCACCAACGTCTGCGTCATCGGCCAGGACATCGCCTCGGCGCTCTTCCCGATTGGGACCCCCCTCGGCAAGCGCATCCGCATCGACGGGGAGCGCTTCGAGGTGATCGGCGTGCTGGCACGCCAAGGCAAGTTCCTCGGCCTCTTCTCCTTTGACGAGCAGGTGATCGTGCCGCTCGGCACCTACACCAAGTTGTTTGATTCGCGTCCCTACATTGAGGTGCAGGCCAAGGTGCGCTCCGCGGATGAGATGAACGCGGCAATGGATGAACTGACCGGCGTGGTACGCCTCGCGCGTGGCCTCGACCCGGCCGAGGATGAGAACTTCGCACTGCAGCCACAGGACGCCTTCCGCCAGCAGATCGGTAGCGTGACGGGCGTGATCTACACCGTCGGCTTGTTCCTGACGGGCCTCGCGCTGCTGGTCGGCGGCATCGGGGTGATGAACATCATGTTCGTGAGCGTCAAGGAGCGGACGCGCGAGATCGGCATCCGCAAAGCGCTCGGCGCCACGCGCCGTGCCATCCTCACGCAATTCCTCGTGGAAGCCGTCGTGGTGTGTATGATCGGCGGGCTGATCGGCGTCGGCCTCTCGGTAGGGGTGACAGCCCTGATCAATCAGGTGTTCACCGCCGTGCTCTCGCCCGCGACCGTCTTCCTCGCCTTCGGCATCTGCGTCGGCGTCGGCGTCGTCTTCGGGTTCATCCCGGCCTGGTCGGCCGCCCGGGCGCATCCCATCGAAGCCCTCCGTTACGAATAGTTCGCGGTCTGTTGTCGGTGGTCAGCGGCCTGCAGCGCCAACCACGGACAACGAACCACCAACCCTCTCCTCCATGAACCTCACCGAATCGCTACGCATGGCGTGGGAGACGCTCCGGGGCAACAAGCTCCGGTCGCTCCTGACGCTGCTGGGCATGATCATCGGCGTGTTTTCGGTGATCGCGGCCGTGACGGCCGTGGGCGTGATCGACGTGTACTTCACCGAGTCCTTCCGGGGAATGGGGGCGCACACGTTCTACGTCTCGAAGTACCCCGGCATCCAGATGGGGCCGGACGACCCGTCGATCCGCAACCGCCCCAATCTCACCTACGACGACATGCTGGCGCTGCGCAGCCGCTCGCGCCTCGCCTCGTCCATCAGCCCCGACGAGACGTTCACCTTCACCTCCATCGACTTCGGCGCCGAATCCACGGATCCCAACATCCAGGTGCGCGGCGTCGGTGAGGACTGGGCAATCAACAACGGCTTCGAGATTGCCGAGGGGCGCTTCCTGACCGAGGACGACATCCGCTACGGACGGCCTGTCATCGTGCTGGGCTCCATCGTTGCCGAGCGGCTCTTTCAGGTGGAGCAGGCGCTGGGCAAGGACGTGCGGATTGAGGGGCACCGCTTTCAGGTGGTGGGCGTGATGGCCGAGAAGGGCTCCTTCCTCGGCGACAGCAACGACGACATCGTCTGGGCGCCTATCACGCGCATGTTCAGCCTCTACGGCAACCCCGACCGCAACATCGCCTACGACGTGCGCGCACCCAGCCCGGAGCTCCTCACCGCGACCATTGACGAGGTGACGGGCATTCTGCGCTCCATCCGGCGCGTAAAGCCCGAGGAGGAGAACAACTTCGAGGTGGTCACCAACGATGCGCTGACGGGGCCGTTTCAGGCATTCACGAGCGTGCTCACGATGGGCGGGGCAGGGATCGGCTTGATCGCGTTGCTGGCTGCGGGCGTGGGCATCATGAACATCATGCTGGTCAGCGTGACCGAGCGGACGCGCGAGATCGGCATCCGCAAGGCGCTCGGTGCCACGCGCCGTGCCATCCTTACGCAGTTCCTCGTCGAGGCCATCTTTCTGTGCCAGATCGGCGGGCTCGTGGGCATCCTGCTCGGTGTGCTCGGTGGCAACATGATGGCTCTCGCATTCGACATCTCGCCCGCGTTTCCGTGGGCCTGGGCCCTCGGCGGCGT
Source organism: Rhodothermaceae bacterium (assembly GCA_013003465.1). Classification (GTDB taxonomy): domain Bacteria; phylum Bacteroidota; class Rhodothermia; order Rhodothermales; family Rubricoccaceae; genus JABDIZ01. Next base: position 1,406 of record JABDIZ010000407.1, on the reverse strand, counting down.
GTTCGGCGTGACCGTGATCGCGCTCATCTTCGGCGTCTACCCGGCCTACAAGGCTGCGCGGCTGCGTCCCATCGAGGCGCTGCGGTATGAGTAGGGGTTTCTGGTCCCGCTGGTTTCTAGTTTCTGGTTAAGGCCGACATCTGCCCAACCAGAAATCGAAAACGTGAAACCAGAAACCGATACGGCCAAACGCGCCGCCGGAGAAGCCGCCGCTACCCTCGTCGAATCCGGTATGCGGCTCGGTCTCGGCACGGGCACCACAACGGCGTTCGCGATTGAAGCCATCGGACGCCGCGTGCGCGAGGAAGGCCTCCAGGTCGTCGGTGTCCCTACGTCATTTGCGGCGGAGCGCCTCGCGCGGCAGCACGGCGTGCCGCTGGTCACGCTGGACGATCTGGGGTTGGGCGACCTCGCGCCGGGCCAATCGGCGCTGGATCTCGCTCTCGATGGGGCGGACGAAGTCGATCCTGCCCTGAACCTCATCAAAGGGCGCGGGGCGGCGCACACGCGCGAGAAGGTCGTGGCGAGTCTGGCTACTCGTTTCGTGGTGCTGATCGACCCATCGAAAGAAGTCGACCAACTCGGGACGACCATGCCGGTGCCGGTCGAGGTCTTGCCGATGGCCGAGGCGGCCGTGGCGCGCGTTCTCCGCGAGTTGGGTGGTGAGCCCGTGCTGCGGATGGGCCAGAAGAAAGACGGCCCCGTGGTGACCGATCAGTGCTTCTGGATCCTCGACACGCGCTTCGGTGGAATTCTGGAGCCCGAGGCCTTGGCGTCTAGGATCAACCAGATCCCCGGCGTGCTCGACCACGGCCTCTTCATCGGCCTGGCGACGGACGTGCTCGTGGGCGAGCCGGATGGGTCGGTGCGAAGGATGAAAGTTGAAGGTTGAAGAGGGTGGACAGAAGAGTTTCCTCTCGCCCATTCCCCCTTGCTCAACCACCCCTGTACTTCCGTCCCCTCACAACAACAGCGGTCCGGCCGCTCAGTACGACCGGACCGCTAAAGCAGGCCACAGGAAACAGCCTAGTTGGTCAGGCGGAAGGTGACCGGGAGCGACATGCGCACCTTGACCGGACGGCCGCGCTGACGGCCCGGCGTGAAGCGCGCCTGACGGACGGCCTCCACGGCAGCCTCGTCGCAGCCGCCGCCGATGCCGCGCACGACGCGGATCTCGCTCGGGCGGCCCTGTTCATCCACCACGAACTGGACGAAGACGCGCCCTTCGATCCCGGCGCGGCGGGCCATCTCGGGGTACTGGATATTGCTCTGGATGGCCGCGATGCCGCCGATGGGCTCGGGCATGTTCTCCACGACCTCGAAGATCTCGGGCTCGGGCTCGGGCTCGGGCTCCGCTGGCGGCGGGGCTGACGGCGGCGGCGGCGGCGGCGGCGGTGGTGCCGGGG
>JABDIZ010000401.1 GCA_013003465.1 Rhodothermaceae bacterium | reverse complement strand
TGACCTCCACCCCGGTGACGGTCCGGGTGAGCGCCGACACGTGCTTCTCGTCCCGTGCGCCGCGAACGTCCAGATCAGGGATCACAGGCTGGCCTTCGGCGAATACCGTGAACACGCGGCTCCCAACGGGCTCGTCGAAGGGCTCGGCGAAGTGGAACGTGAGGTCGTACCGGCCATTCGCCAGCGGCGGCGTCTGGATTGCGAAGTCGCCGGACCGGTAGGTGCGGTACAGCGCCGGGTCCTGACTCCCGAGGACGGTGTCCATCTGCGCGACCGAGCCGCCCGTGATGCCTTCGTCGGCTCGATACGCTACGCCGTCTCCGCCGACGTACGCCTCGCCACCGACGTTGACGGCCCACGCAACCGTATCGCCGTAGAGGATGTCGGAGGCCTCGGCTGCATCACCGCCTGGCGCAGCCCCAAAGTCGTCCTGGGTGCACCCGGTGAGCAGCCCGAGGGCAAGAAACGTGATGCCCGTCAGGAAAAGGTAGGTAAGGTTCATCGGATTGGTCGGGGCGGGGTGAGAGAGGGAGCCGCGCGGTCCAGCCGGAGGCAAAGGCCATCGGCATCAGAGATAGAAGGCTCCGGTCCGGAGACGGCTGATAGGCTACGTGGATAGCTAAGATCCTAGAGAATGGTATCCAGTGCCAGTGGTGTCAAATGTCTCTGCGACCCTTCGAAGCTTCATCGGAGTATTCGTAGGCGCTACCAGTCCTCTAGGGGTATTGTCCCCGACATCCAACTCCACTCTACGTCGGTCATGAACCACGTGTAGGCCTCGAGGTCGCTGACGCCCCAGTCCCGAAAAGCCCGGACCCGCGCGAACAGTGCGGTGGCACGATCACCGCCGGGCTGCTCGAGCAGATCGTTGAAGCATACCATCAGGTTGTCGGGCTTCTCGGGCACCGATTCGAGGGCCCTGGGCAGCCACTTGTGGTACGGGAAGAGCCTGCGGTTGTGTGCGAGGAACAACCGGCCGGTGAACAGCGCGAGCTGACTGGCGCCGCGAGTCAGCGCATAGCTGTTGCCGTGGCGCTCGGCCTCGTGGATCAGCCAGTGCTGCATGAACGCCATGCAGTAGAAGGCCTTGATGCGCTCATCGTGCCCGACCTCGGGGTAGACGGGGATGCGTTTGAGTAGCGCGTCGAGGCCGGAGAGGTGCGAGTAGGCGACGATGGCGCCCTCGAATGCCGCGCGGGAAGGCTCGTTGCCCTTGTCGGCCAGATCGGTGAGGAACGCGAGATTGATGATCTTGCCGTCGACGAAGCCGCCCTCGTAGTCACAGAGGTCCCTGCGGTTGATGAATAGGTCGCGCGCGGCCCGGTGCTGCTCGAACGCCTCGTCGGTAGCAACGATGAGGAAGTCGACATCCGAGTCCGCACGGGCGTATCCCTTGGCGACAGAGCCGCCGATGATCAGCGCACGGAAGCGCGGATCGTTGTGGTAAGCGTCGGCCAGACGGTCGATAGCTCGCTGGTGGTGGCTGCGGATCGTCACGCGTGTGGTAGCGGTGGCGTTGGTGCCGGAGTTGTAAATCCGTTCGCCCACTTGCCTGGAGTCGTTCAGGCGTCAGCTTCGAGCACGACCGCCTCACGGCCGAGAAGTTTGCCGAGGCCCTTCATCAGGTCGGGCGTCGGGTCAATGACGGCCGTGCGGGCATGGAGGCGGACGGGGTTGGGCAGCTGCGCCGTCGTCACGTCGAAGTAGAGCTTGCAGCGGCCGGGGTTGGCCTCGCAGAGCGCGGCGAGCTGGTCCAGTGTAGCGGGCTCGGTGGCGTCGGCGTCGAGGCGGAGCGTGATGGCTTTGACCAGTTGCTCGCGGACGCGCCACATCGGGATGATATCGCGGCCGATCAGCTTCAGGTCGCCGCTCGTCTCGGCCTTGCCGCGCACGAGCACCACCTCATCCACGGCCAGCAGGTGGCCCACCTTCTCCACGGCCTGTGCGAACAGGACGACCTCGCACTGGCCCGTCGTGTCCTCCACGGTCACAAACGCGATGGGGCGGCCGGTCTTGGTTGTGCGCCGCGTGATGTCGGTGATGATGCCGCAGATAGTCTGATCGCTCTCGTGCGGGATGGATTCCGCATCGCCGAGGCTCATCGTAGCGAAGGTGCGGGCTTCAGCGGCGTAGTCGTCGAGCGGGTGACCGGAGACGTAGAAGCCCATCAGGTCACGCTCATAGCGGAGCGCCTCGCCGCGCCCCCATGGCTCCACACTCGGTAGCGCCGGGACGAACCCGCCGCCGCTGCCATCGGCGGCGCCAAAGAGCGAGTTCTGCCCGGCGGCTTTGTCGGCCTGCTGTTTCGTCGCCCACGAGAACGCGGTCTCCACCGCTTCCACCAACTGCGCGCGATGGCCCTCGAACATGTCCATCGCCCCGGCCTGTGCGAGCGCCTCGAGCGTCTTCTTGCCCACGGCCCGCAAGTCGAGGTCTTTCACGAGATGGAACAGGTCGTCGAACGCGCCGCCTGCCTGGTCGCGCGCGGCCACGAGGGCCTCGATAGCCCCATGCCCCACGCCCTTGATGGCGGCCAGCCCGAACCGCACGGCGCCGCGCTCGACCGTGAAGTGGTCGGTCGAGCGGTTGACGCACGGTGGGAGGATGTCGATGCCGGAGTTGCGCGTCGCGTCGAGGCCGATAGCGAGCTTTTTGGAGTCGTGCATTTCCGTCGTGAGGACGGCGGCCATGAACTCGGCGGGGTAGTGCGCCTTGAGGTAGGCCGTGTGGTAGGCCACGACGGAGTACGCCGCGCTGTGGCTCTTGTTGAAGCCGTAGCCCGCGAACTTGGCCATCATGTCGAAGACCTCGTTGGCCTTCGCTTCTTCGACGCCTTTTTCGGCTGCGCCCTGCACGAAGATGGTGCGCTGCTTGTCCATCTCCGACTGCTTCTTCTTGCCCATCGCGCGGCGCAAGAGGTCGGCGCCGCCGAGCGTGTAGCCGCCCATGACCTGCGCCATCTGCATCACCTGCTCTTGGTAGACCGGGATGCCGTAGGTCGGCTCCAGAATCTCTTCGAGCATCGGGTGCGGGTACTCTACGGTTTCGCGGCCGTGTTTGCGGTCGATGTACGTCGGGATGAGGTCCATCGGGCCGGGGCGGTAGAGCGCGTTCATCGCGATCAGGTCGTCCAGGCTGGTCGGCTTGAGCTTGCGCATCCACTCGCGCATGCCGTCGGATTCGAACTGGAAGATGGCGACGGTGTCGCCGCGCTGGAACAACCGGTAGGTCGCTTCATCATCCAGCGGGAGATCATCCAAAACAATCTCGACGCCGTGGTTTTCCTCGATGAGCGCGAGCGCGTCGTCAAGGATGGTGAGCGTCTTGAGCCCCAGGAAGTCCATCTTGAGGAGGCCGAACTCCTCGATCCACTTGCCGTCGTACTGTGTCACCACGGCATCGCTGGCGCCACCCTTGCCGCGCTGGATGGACACGGGGACGTACTGGCTCACGTCGCCGGGCGCGATGATGACGCCTGCGGCGTGGACGCCCGTGTGCCGCGCCGAGCCTTCGAGCACCTCGGCGTAGTGCATCAGCTTGCGAATCTGCGGGTCGGGCGCGTCCCAGAGCTGGCGGAACTCGGACACGTCCTGCTTCGCGGAGGCGAGGTTCACCTTGACGCCCTCCGGAATCAGCTTGGCAATGCGGTCGGCCTCGGGCAGCGGTACGCCGAGCACGCGGCTCACGTCGCGGATGACTGAGCGGGCGCCCATCGTCCCGAAGGTCACAATCTGGCAGACCGACTCGCGGCCGTACTTCTGGACGACGTAGTCGATGACCTTGGCCCGCCCCCGGTCGTCGAAGTCGATGTCGATGTCCGGCATCGAGACGCGCTCGGGGTTGAGGAAGCGTTCGAAGAGGAGGTCGTACTGGAGCGGGTCGATGTTGGTGATGCCGAGGCAGTACGCGACCGCCGAGCCCGCCGCCGAGCCGCGCCCCGGTCCGACCGACACGCCGAGGTTGCGAGCCTCCGTCGTGAAGTCCTGCACGATGAGGAAGTAGCCTGAGAACCCCATCGAGGAAATGACGCCGAGTTCGAGGTCGAGCCGCTCGCGGACCTCCTCCGAAATCACGCCGTAGCGCCGCTTGGCGCCCTCGTAGCTGAGGTGCCGGAGGTAGGCGTCCGCGTCGTCATTGAACGCGGCGGGGATGGGGAAATGCGGCATCAGCAACTCGCCCATCGGCAGCTCGAACGTGCACTTGTCCGCGATGGCACGCGTGGCGTCGAGCGCGGCGTCTACGGCGGCGGCGTTTGCGAACACGCCCTGCCCGACGGCCGGGGCGAACGCCGCGCGCATCTCGTCGGCGGATTTCAGGAAGAACTGGTCGTTCTCGAAGCGCATCCGGTTCGGATCGTGATAGTCCTTGCTGGTCTGGAGGCAGAGCAGCACGTCCTGCGCCTCGGCGTCTAGCTGGTTAACGTAGTGGACATCGTTCGTCGCGATGACCTGGACGCCGTATGCCGCGGCCCAGCGCATCAGGACCGCGTTGCATTTCCGCTGCTCTGGGATCGCGTGGTCTTGGATCTCGATGTAGTAGTCGTCGCCGAAGATGTCGAGGTACTGTTCGAAGACCTGCCGCGCGTCGTCCTCGCCTTTCTTCAGGATCGTCTGGAGCACTTCGCCCTGGAGGCAACACGTCGTCGCGACGAGGCCTTCGCTATGCGCCCGCAGCGTGGCGCGGTCGATGCGCGGCTTGTAGTAGTAGCCGTCGGTGTAGCTCAGCGACGAGAGCTTGATCAGGTTGCGGTACCCGACCTCGTTTTTGGCGAGCAGCACCTGGTGGTAGCGCGTGCGGTCACTCTTGTCGTCCATGCCCGAAGGCGTGACGTAGAACTCGCATCCGATGATGGGCTGCACGCCCGCCTGTTTGGCGTAGGTGTAGAATTCCGGGACGCCATGCAGATTGCCATGGTCCGTGATAGCGACGGCAGGCATTTCCAACTCGGCCGCGCGGGCGACGAGGTTTTTGATGCGCGCGGCGCCATCGAGAAGGGAGTACTGGGTGTGGCAGTGGAGGTGGCAGAACTCGGGCATCGGGGGGGGCGGCCGGGGGGTGAGCGGGCCCTGCAAGAAAGCCGGAGACGCGGCCCGCTTCAAGCGTTGTGGATAAGTCGCGGGATCGGGGGAGCGGGTGATCGGTTCAGCCGATCATCGAACGCTCTACCGATGATCCGATGACGCAATCCTCCGATGGCTCAATCCTTCTCGCCTATCTCGACCCGTACCACCTCGGCGACCCGCTTTTCCTGAGCAGCTTCGTCCGTGACGTGAAGGCCCACACCGGACCGCTGCTGCTGGTCCATGGGGGCGGGGAGGAGGCCGAGCGCGCGCTCGAAGCGCAGGGCCTCGTACCCGAGCGGGTGGATGGCGCTTTGCAAGTGGCCGATGCCCGACAGGCTGCGCTCGTCGAACGCGCCACGCGCGACCTCAACCGGCGGATCGTGCACGAACTGAACGAGGTCGGCGTCGCAGCGATCCGGCTCACGGGCGCGGACCGTGGGGTGCTGCGGAGACAGGCGGATGGGGCGCTCACCGCAAGGGAGGCGACCTGGCTCCGTATGCTGATGGAGCAGGGCGCTGTCCCCGTGCTCGCGACGATGATTGAGGACGGCAGCGGGCTTGTGGAAGTCAATCCGGCGGCGGTGTGCGTCGCGTTGGCGCATGTCATGTCTACGGACGAGCGTGCAGTCACAGTGGTCGCGTTTTCTACGGGACGGCGCGCTCGGTTGGTGATGGATGGGGCGGAGCAGGAGGCGGTGTCGGTGGATCAGATCAGCGGTATTGCGACGGTGCCTGCGCCGGATTTTATCGTCCGCGTTGTCTCGAAAGGCGTTAGGTGCCGTGTAGTCACTCCGGCCGCATTGCGCGGGACGGGCCTTCCGGAAGGGACCGTAATCTTAGCATAACGTATGGTTTCAGGGTGTGTGGATAACTAAAACCTCCTGATTCGGCCCGGAATCGCCGGTTTTCCTTGACACCCGAGGGGGCGGCGTGTACTTTCGAATAGCACCTATGAGTGGCTTGGCTTCGCGAGGTCTTTTCGCTGAAGTTCCCACTTCTTTCTCTCTCACACCCAGGAGGTATCTCAATGAGCCGCTTTAGCGATCTCAAGGATTTCGTTGATGGTATGGAGCGCGACTTCGCGCAGTTCTACGACAAGGGCAATAAGGCTGCGGGCACTCGTGTCCGCAAGGGGATGCAGGAATTGAAGAAGATGGCCCAGGACATCCGCGTCGAAGTCCAGGAAAAGAAGAACGCGATGTAAGGCTCTACCGCCTTGCCGCCAACTGGCTTAGGAGCCGCGTCGCACATCCGGCGCGGCTCTTTTTCGTTCCACCTACCCTGCGCCGCCTCCACGTGTCCGCCATGTTCCGTTTGCTATCCCTCTTTGGCCTCCTCTTGATTCTCGTTGCACCCGCTCGGGCGCAAGACGACCCGCCGCCCCTGACCGAGGCCGACGGCTGGCGCAGCACCGCCACGGCCCAATTGGCTGGAAGCCAGGCCGCCTACAGCAACTGGCAGGAGGGTGGCGTCAGCACGCTCGCCTTCACGGCCTCCACTGATGGCGTGTTCGAACGCATCCTCGGTGCGTTCAAGCAGAAGCACGAGGCCCGGTTCGCCTTCGGGTTGCTCAAGCAGGACTCGCTCGATTTCCGCAAGGCCGAGGACCTGATCCGCTACGCCTTCGCCCTCCAGTACCGCGGCTTTGGCGTCGTGCAGCCCACCCTGACGCTCGGTGCGCGCACGCAGTTTGCGCCTGGCTACGACTACTCACCGACCGCGGAGGAGTATCCTACGCTGCCGATCATTGCCGGACAGGAATTGAAGGTGTCCGATTTCGGCGCGCCCGCCTATCTCACGCAGACGCTCGGCATCACGTACGACCCGGACCGCTGGTACACCGCGCGTATCGGCCTGGGCATCAAAGAGACCGTCGTGGGGATTGATCGCCTGCGGCCGCTCTATGGCAACGGCCCGGATGAAGCCGTGCGTGTCGAGGCCGGACTCGACGCCGAAGTGCAGGTGGATCGGCAGCTTGCCGAGAACATTCGCCTGCAGTCGCGTCTGGGCGCGTTTCAGGCCTTCAACCAGGTCGGCAATCAGGTGCCGGACACGATCTGGGAGAACACGCTGACGATGCAGATCTCGCGCATTCTCAACGTCACCCTCGGCGTCGTGACGGTCTTCGACCGTGATGTGAGCGAAGACATCCAGGTGAAGGAAGTGCTCTCGCTCGGCGTGTCGTTTGCGCTGCTGTGAGAGGCCATTTGGGACGAGAGGGCGCGGGCTGCAAGCGGCTCCGAAGCGGCTCTTCGGCGTTTCGGAGCATCGCCGATGCTCGCGCGTCGTCTGGTGAGGTCGCTGTGCTCCCTGACCCTGCGGGGTCGCGCGCCTGGAAGGGCTCGCTTCTCGCTCGCTCTTGCCTTCACGTCTCCATCCCAAACTGCCTCTGAGCAAGGCCTGCCCCATTATGCCGCGCTCGCTCCGGCTCCCCGCACTCGTGTACGGCCTGCTTAGCCTGGTGCTGTGGCCGTCGCCGCTGCTCGGGCTGCTGCACGTCGAGGCGAGCGCGGTGGTGGCCGCTGCCGGGTTTTTCGTCGCCGGACTGGCTGCGATACAGGCGTTTCAGCAGCAGGCCTCGCTGCGCCGCGTGCTGACGGGACACCTCGCGCTGCTCGTCGTTCCGTGGGCGCTGCTGACAAGCACGCTGCTGTTTCGGCCCAACTGCGGCTATCTCGCGGGGGTGGGGTTCTACCTGCTCTTCGCCGTGCCCAGCGTCGTGCTAGGGGTGGCGCTGGCCTATGCGCTGACCGGCCTTCGCCTGCGCTGGCCCCGTGCGGCGTTCGTCGCGCTGGGACTGGGCATCGCGGCCGGAGGGGTGCTCCTCGACCTCGGCTTCCACCCGCAGTTCTACACCTACAACCACGTTTTCGGCGGTGTCCTCGGGCCGATCTACGACGAGGAACTGGCCGTGCGGCCCGGCTTGTTCGCCTTCCGCGCCCTGACGGGACTGTGGGCCATTGGGCTTGTGTCGTTCGGGCGATGGCTTCGGCTGCGCTCGGTGGAGCGTGCAGGGGCCGAGCGGCGCCGAACGGTGCAGGCCGGGGCGCTGATCGCGGGGCTCATCGCCGCGGCCTACGCGTTTGCCCCCGCGCTCGGCATCGTCACCACGCCGGCGCAACTGGACGCCGCGCTGCCGGGGCGCCTCGACCTCGAGCATTTCGTCCTCCACTACCAACCCGGTTCGCTGACCGAGGCCGAGTTGGCCTGGATCGCCGACGAGCATCGGTACCGCTATGAGCAGCTTCGCAGGCAACTCGGCGTCGAGGTTGAGGCGCCCATCCACACGTACCTCTACCCGGACCCGGAGACGCGCGCCCGCCTGACCGGCTCGCGCGAGACGAGCGTGACGCCGGTGTGGCTCGCCACGCCGCAACTCCACATGCTCGCCGACCGCTTCACGGCCGAGCACTTTGGGCACGAGCTGGCGCACGTCTTCAGCCGCGAGTTCGGTGCGCCGCTTCTTCGCGCCTCGCCCGCCGTGGGGCTGGTGGAGGGGTTGGCCGTGGCGATGCAGCCGCCGGATGGGCTGCCGACGGCGACGCAGCAGGTGGCGGCATCGCTTCGGCTCGAGGAAGCCGACTTGGGCGCGCTCGAAGCGCGTCCTGCGGAGGCCCTCGTCGGGGCGATGAGCCCATTCGGGTTCTGGACGGGGCGCGGCACGGTCTCGTACGCCACGACGGGTTCGTTCGCGCGCTGGCTCCTCGATCAGTACGGCGCGGAGCGACTGCGGAGCGTCTACCGCACGGCCGACTTCGAGTCGGTCTACGAACAACCGCTCGCAGCGCTCGCCACGGCGTGGGAAGCCGAGCTGCGTGCGGAACCCGCGAGCCCGGAAGCCGAGGCCCTCGCCCGCTGGCGCTTCCAGCAGCCCTCGTTGTTCGAGCGGCGGTGCCCGCACCACGTCCCGCCCGCCGTCCGGTTCGCCCGGGACGCGTTCGACGCCGAGCAGGAGGGGAGAGCGGCCGACGCGCTGCGGCTCTACACGCGAGCGCTGGATGCCGATACCGCCTACCTCCCGGCCCTCGTCGGCTGGGCACGGCGGCGAGGGGCGGTGCAGGAAGACGTGGAGACCGTGATCCGTCGGCTGGACGCGGCCCAGGATTCGATTCCCAATCCCGCACTGCTCGTTGCGCGGGGCGATGCCCACCGGATCGCGGGGGACTCGAGTGCGGCGGCGGCAGCGTATGAGGAAGCCCTGAGTGCGTTGCCGCCCTACGCGCGGTTCGACCGTGTTGCTGTGGCCCTGCGCGCAACGCTTTCCGTGCCGCACCTGCGCCAACTCCTGGCGGCTGGCGACGCCGCGGACCGTGCCCGCGGGCTCGATGCCCTGGGGCAACCGGAGGCGGCGCTCTTCACTGCGGCGCTCTGGCAGGCGGCGGGGGAGCCGCAACGGGCTCTGGCGGCGCTCGGTGAGGAGCCGTCGTGGGAACGCCTGCGCCCGGAAATCGCTGCCGAGGCGGCCGCGGTGTGGCCGATGGCGCGTGCGCTGATGGCGGATCGGGCCCGCGCCTATCGCGAGGCGCTCGCCTACGCGAACGCGGCGGCCCAGGCGTTTCGTCAGCTAGGAGCCGATGGGCCCGGGCGCCGGATGAATGACCTCGCCGCTAAGGCACATTGGTTCATGGAGCGCGGGGAATGAGACAGAGTGGAAGAAGGGCTTTCCCAGCGCGCCCCTACCCTCTATCTTCGGACGCTCCTCTCCGTCGCTTCATGTCTGTGTTTGTCCGATTTTTCTGCGTGGTTGGCCTCGCTCTGCTCTGGCTAGGGGGTACCGGCTGTGCCGTTCCCGAGGACTTGGCCGATGAGAGGACCTCGCGCCCCCCGAACGGGTACACGGATGCCGGGGGCTCGATGGCCCGGTTCACGCTGGCTCCCACCGACGATCAGGTGCGGACCATCCAACTCTATCCTACCGGCGCCGAGACGCGGCTACCCATCCTCAGCCTCGGCTCCGGCGAGACGCTCACGCTCACGTTCGACGTGCTGGGGGAGGGTACCGGGCGGCCCCTCTCGGTCTACATCTACCACGCCGACCGCTCGTGGCGCCGCGACCTCGTCCCGTCCGAGTATCTGCGCTCGTTCCTCAGCGACGATATCCGCACGTACGACATTTCACGGGCCACCGAGGTGCGCTATGTCCACTACACGTATCAGTTTCCCAACGCCAACCTCGACTTCTTGTTGAGCGGCAACTACATCATTCGCGTGACCGAGCAAGGGCAGGAGAACGAGGTGCTCTTCGAGCGGCCGTTCTTCGTGAGCGAGGCAGCTGCCGAGGTCGGCTTCGGCTTCCGGTCCGGGTTCTCCGGGGGCGGCGCCGTGACGCAGCCGGTGGTCGAGCTGCAGCCCGGCAGTGCATTGCGTGACGTGCAGCCCTTCGACTACAACGTCTGCTTCGTACGCAACGGGCGCTTCGAGCGGGGCCGCTGTGCCCCCGAGCCGTCGCTCATCGACATTACGCTCCTACAGTTCTACCTCCCGCGCGAACGCGCCTTCGGCGCCGATGAACCCTACTACGAAGTGGACCTCGGGCGGCTGCAGGTCGGGCCGCAGGTGGCCGGGGTGGACTACTCCAGCTCGCCGTTCGAGGTGCTGCTCGATCTCGACTACCAGCGGTTCGGAACGGAAGCCAACCAGGCTGCGCTCACGGGGCAGCCTGTCGTGGCGGCCAGCTACCGGGAGGGCGGCGACGGCAACGTCAACGCCGAGTACGTGGACGTGCGCTTCCGCTATGTGCCGGAGGATGAAGAGGAGGCGCGCGGGCCCGTCATCGTGACGGGGGCGTTCAACAACTGGCAGATCGACCCGGCGAATACGCTGGCGTGGGACCCGAGCGTTGGACGGTACGAAGGCTCGTTGCTGCTCAAGCAGGGCCTCTACCTCTACCGCTACTTCATCGACGATCCGGCCGCGGCGCCCTCCGACGCCACCCTGACGCTCCAGCCGAGCCTCTACACCGCGTTCGTCTACGTCTTCGACCCGACGCGTCAAACCGACCGCCTCGTCGCCACTCGAACGATTCTCGGCCAATGACCGCCCCCGTGATGCTCCGCCTCGTCTCGCTTCTCTCCCTGCTCAGCGTCGTGGCCGTCGTGCTCGGCGCGGGCTGCGCCCCCAAACCGATGGACACCGCCGACGCTGAATCCGAGACGCCCGGCCCGATGGGCGACCGCGTCGAGATCATCGGTGACCCCGTGGCGATGCCCGACCTGGTCCGCGATGGCGAGGTGGCGCTGGACGGCGCCGCGGCCTGGGACGCACTCTCGGTAGCCGAGTGGATGCAGATGGCCGCGACGACGCCCGTGGAGATGGACGCGGCGGAGCGGATGATTTCATCTGGGGCCTATCTCGGCGACCCGCTGCCGATTGTCCAGATGCAGCCCGGCGAGGAGGCCGGGACGGCGCGCTACACCACAGGCCAGTCTGTTGGGGATGCCTTCGAGACAGAGTTTCTGCACCGCTTCGCCGATGGCGGCGGGCGGCTCGACTTCATCTTCAGTGGACCCGGTGCGGGCGGTGGACGGGCGATGCCCTCCGAACTCCGTGTTCGGTTCTCACTCGGCCAGCCCGGACTGACCAATCACGTCATCGCGTTCCTCGGCGATGGCAGCGGCCCGATGAGTGAACTTGCTCGAATCGAACTGCCTGAGGATCTTAGCGCCTATGCCTTCGCGCACCGCTTCGGCGTCCGCTACGTGCCCGGCACCGTGACCGTGCTGCTGGATGGCGAGCTTGTCCTCGAAGCGACGGCACGCCTCGGCGGAGAGGTCGCAGAAGCTTCCCTCATGGCCGAGGCGGAAGGCGAGGGCCGGGCCTACCTGCTCCGCTGGACCTTCGACACGCCCGAATAACCTTCACC
>JABDIZ010000398.1 GCA_013003465.1 Rhodothermaceae bacterium | reverse complement strand
CTCTCCCACTCCGCGCCGCGGATGGGCGCCCTGCGTTACATGGGCCCTATCTAGATCTCAGAACGCAGAGACCTGCGCGCGTCCCGCGGGGCTACAGTGGGAGGTTGCCGTGCTTCTTGCGCGGCAGCGTCTGCACCTTGTTCTGGAGCATCTCCAGCCCGCGGATCAGCACCTGCCGCGTCTCGCTTGGCCGGATCACGTCGTCGATGTAGCCCCGCTCAGCGGCCACATAGGGGTTGGCGAAGCGATCGCGGTAGGCCTGGATGAACCGCTCCTGCGCTGCCTCGGGGTCGTCGGCCTCGGCGATCTGACGTTTGTAAATGATCTCGACGGCGCCCTTCGGCCCCATCACCGCGATCTCGGCCGTCGGCCAGGCGAGATTGAGGTCGCCCCGGATGTGCTTCGAGTTCATCACATCGTAGGCGCCGCCATAGGCCTTGCGCGTGATGACGGTCAGCTTGGGTACGGTGGCCTCGCAGAAGGCATAGAGCAACTTGGCACCATGCCGGATGACCCCGCGCCACTCCTGATCGGTGCCCGGCAGAAAGCCTGGCACGTCCTCAAAGACAACGAGCGGGATGTTGAACGCATCACAGAAGCGGACGAACCGCGCGCCCTTGATACTGGTGTTGAGGTCGAGCACGCCCGCGAGGACGGCGGGCTGATTGGCCACGACGCCAACACTCCGCCCGCCGAGCCGCGCGAAGCCCACAACGAGGTTGTCGGCGTAGTCCGGGTGGATCTCGAAGAAGTGCCCATCGTCCACCACGCGCGTGATGACCTCCTTGATGTCGTAGGGCTTATTCGGGTTTTCTGGAACGAGCGTATCCAATGCCACATCGGCCCGATCCACCGGATCCTTCGTGGGGACGACCGGGGCCGGATCCTCGCAGTTCAGGGGCAGGTAGCTCATCAGTTCGCGAATGCCGAGCAGCAGTGCCGCCTCGTTCGGGAACGCCCGGTGGCACACGCCCGACTTGGTCGCGTGGGCATCGGCGCCGCCGAGCTCTTCCTGCGTCACCTCCTCGTTGGTCACCGTCTTGACCACGTTCGGGCCGGTCACGAACATGTAGCTCGTACCGCGCGCCATGAACACGAAGTCGGTGATGGCCGGCGAGTAGACGGCGCCGCCGGCACACGGCCCGAGGATGGCCGAGATCTGGGGGACGACGCCCGAGGCGAGCGTGTTCTGGAGGAAAATGTCGGCATAGCCACCGAGCGCATCGACGCCCTCCTGAATGCGTGCCCCACCCGAGTCGTTGAGGCCGATGACGGGGGCGCCGTTCTCCAGGGCCAGCTTCATCACCTTGACGATCTTCTCGGCGTGGGCGAGCCCGAGCGAGCCGCCGAAGACGGTGAAGTCTTGCGAGAAGACATAGACAAGCCGCCCGTCAATCGTCCCGAAGCCGGTCACGACGCCGTCGCCGTAGGGCCGGTTGTTGTCGAGCCCGAAGCCGGTGACCTGGTGCCGGACGAAGGCACCGAGTTCTTGGAACGAGCCCTTGTCGAGCAGCACATCGAGGCGCTCGCGAGCGGTCAGCTTGCCGCGGTCGTGCTGCCGCGCGATGCGGGCCTCGCCGCCGCCCTTCATGGCTTCGGCACGCCGCTGCTCCAACTCGTCAAGCGGCGACGTGGTCTTCGGCTCGTGGTCAGTGACGGTCGGGGGGGAGGTGCTCATGGCAGCAGGAACGGTGAGGGGCGGAAAGCTACGGTCTACGAGCACGGCGGGACAGCCTACTCAATCGAAGAGGCCATGGTCGCGGAGCCCCGAGCTTTCCTCGGCCATCATGAGGTAGAGATCGAGCGGGAGCAGGCACAGCGCGGCACGGCGCTCAGCCAGCCCATCCGGGTCCTCAACGGGCTGGATCGTGAAGCGGTCCCCCTGCTGCCGAAGTTGCGTTCCATAGCGTTGCAGGAGCCCGGCCTTCAGCCGGGTACGGTCCGTCAGGAGCGCCACCGCCTGCCCATCGACCTAGCCGCGCTCATACGCCGCGATGAGATCGGGCAGAAGAAGAGCCTGAAGCACCCCATCGGGCGCATGCTGAAGGAGGAGGAATGCGGCATTGGCGCCGTCGCGGCCTACGAGTGCGGCGGTCGGCCAGCCGTGCTCGGTCACGACCTCGCGGAGCCGGTCGGTGCGGAGCGAATCGCGGTAGGCCATCTGCTGCGTCAGCGAGTCGAGCGGGGGGCCGGCGCCGAGCGCCTCGGTGAAGGCGCGGTCGGCCTGATCTGCTTCGGCCATAGCCAGGAGCTCGCGGCGGAGTGTGGGGGCCGAGGCCACTGTGTCGGCGGGCTCGGGCAGGTGGATGCAGGTCTGCACGTGCGTATCCATCCGCTCTCGCGGCGTAGCCATCGGATCAGGTGTTTGCGCGGCGGCCCCGGATCCGAACAGCCCGCCGAGGGCAAAGCTGAGGA
Source organism: Rhodothermaceae bacterium (assembly GCA_013003465.1). Lineage (GTDB taxonomy): Bacteria > Bacteroidota > Rhodothermia > Rhodothermales > Rubricoccaceae > JABDIZ01. The sequence continues at coordinate 871 of JABDIZ010000398.1, read as the reverse complement.
TCCAACAGATGGGCATGTCAGGAACGGAAGTAGGCTTCCACGGCATCCGTGAAGGCGATGGCGGCATCGCTGTAAATGTTGACCTGGTGCTTGCGGAAGATGTCGGCCCCGATGATCTGCGTGGCTTGCGTCCAGGTGGTGGCCTGGTCGAGACGGCCGAGCACCACCCGGTACTCAGCCTCGGAGCCGCCGGTGAGGTGCTGGATGTACCAGTCGCGCCGTTCGGTAGCGGTGGGGCCGAGTATGCGCGTCTCGAGCGCCCGAAGCGATTCTGCCTGGGTCGGCTCGATGGGGGCCTCGCCGCCCGACTCTGGGTCGGGTTCGATGTCTACGACCTCCACATCGAGGATATCCTCCTGCGTGGTTTCGATGTCTGCCGTAGGGGACTCGGACGAGGCGGCGTCGGAGGGCGCGGGCAGGCGCTGGAGAGGCGCCTCCTGTTGGGCGAGCCGCTTCCAGAGGGGCTCGTCCTCCCCTTCGTCTTCGGGTACCTCGTGTGAACGGGCCTGTCCTTGCTGCCGCGCCAGGCGCTTCCACAGCGGCTCCTCCTCAGTCGGCTCCTCCTCAGTCGGCTCCTCCTGAGCGGCGTCATGGCCTGAGTCCTCCGCCTCCCCGCTCGGTTGGCCCTCGTCCTCTTCAGGCATGCGCTTCTCCTGCTGCACGCTGGACTCGGGCGGCTCCTCCGTCCTCGGCACGGCCTCCGTGCCTGTTTCCTCGCTTGCGTCTGTCTCCGAACGCTCCCCGTCACCCGGCGTCTCGTGCTCATCCTCGTAGGGCATCGCGCCCTCTGCATTGGCTTCGTCATCCTCAACCACGCCCTCCGCTTCCATTGGAGAGAACGCTACAGGGCTCTCATCCGGCACTGCGGCCC
>JABDIZ010000378.1 GCA_013003465.1 Rhodothermaceae bacterium | reverse complement strand
AACCACGGTGTTGCTCTTGTGCACGATAGCGGTGAGCTTGCGCAAGGCTTGGCTCATGAGGCGCGCCTGCAGGCCGACATGGCGGTCGCCCATCTCGCCGTCGATCTCGGCCTTGGGCACGAGCGCCGCCACCGAGTCGATGACGACGACGTCCACCGCATTGCTGCGGATGAGTGTCTCGGCGATCTCGAGGGCCTGCTCGCCGTTGTCGGGCTGGGAGACGAGCAACTCGTCGAGGTTGACGCCCAGCGACTTGGCGTAGCTGCTGTCGAACGCGTGCTCGGCGTCGATGAAGGCGCAGATGCCGCCGGCCTTCTGGGCGTGGGCCACGACGTGGGAGCAGAGGGTCGTCTTGCCGGAGGACTCCGGGCCGTAGATCTCGGTGATGCGGCCGCGCGGGATGCCGTAGCCACCCAGGGCGAGATCGAGCGAGACGCTGCCGGTGGAGATGCCGTCGACCTTGATGGCGGTGCCGTCGCCCAGGGTCATGATCGAGCCCTTGCCGTAGGCGCGCTCGATCGTGCTGAGGGCGGAGGTCAAGGCCTGCTTGCGCGCCTTCTCCTCGCGGGAGAGGGACTCGGTGGCCTTCTTGGCTTTGGCCTTTGCCTTGGACTTGACGGCAGGCTTTGCCGTCCCCCCGCGCGTAGCCACGCCGCTGCTCTTGCTTGCTACCGCGTTCTTCTTGTTCTCGACGACCATGTCTCTTCCTCTCGCCTCTGATGAATCGATGCCGACTACTGCCTGGTCACATGTGACGTCTGGTCACATCCCGCCAACGGCCGTCTGGCGTGAGCCGCCCTTCTTCCGAAGGAACCCCTAGCCAAGCTCGGCCGTTGTTAGGTCGATGTAATGGTAGGGGCGGTGCGTTGGATCGGAGAGCATAAGTTTGACCTCCGACAACATTTCGCCGCCGAGGTCCATTGCCTCGCCTTGGGCCAGAGCCTCGAGAACGCGCGGAGAGGGCTTGGCGTGCACGCGGGCGAGGGTGATGTGGGGGTGGAAGGCCCGCTTCTCGGGGCGGTAGCCCACGTCCCGGAGGGCGCGACCGACCGCGCGCTGCAGATCCCGCAGCCGTGTGCCGCCTTCCGGCTCCTGCACGCCGACCCAGGCCACCCGCGGCCTCTCGGTCGAGGGGAAGGCGCCGAGGCCCCGGTACTCGACCTCGAAGGGGGGCAGGCCCTCCGTAGCGTCCTCGAGGGCCTCGCCGACGATCGCCAGGTCCTCCTGCGGTGTGTTGCCCAGGTAGTGCAGGGTGAGGTGCAGGTCCTCGATCGCCGGCAGCTTGAGCGCCGGGTCGTCGCCCTGCAGGGAGAGCCCCGCCGCGTGCAGGCGCTTCTTGGCGCCCGGACCGCAGCGGATCCCGACGAAGGTGCGGACGAGGTGCTTCACGCGAGGCACCCTACCCGGGGAGTGGCTCGGATCCTCGTGCGGAGAGGCCACGCCAAGCCGCTCGCGACCCGGTTGAGCCTACGGAGGACCACACGCGGCGGGTACCTTGCCGGAATGAGCCCCGACGACCTCCGCCAGAAGTGGTTTGCGTTCTTTGAAGAACGCGGCCACGTACGCAAAGCCAGCGCCTCCCTCGTTCCGGAGAACGATCCGACCCTGCTTTTCACCGGCGCCGGGATGAACCAGTTCAAGGCGGAGTTCGTGGGCAAGGGCGACATGAGCCAGCGCCGCGTGAGCACGATCCAGCGCTGCTTCCGCCAGGGGGACCTGGAGAACGTCGGCCGCACGCCGCGCCACCTCACGTTCTTCGAGATGATGGGGCACTTCTCGTTCGGGGACTACTTCAAGAAGGAAGCCATCACCTGGGCGTGGGAGTTCCTGACCGAGGTGGTCGAGCTGCCCAAGGACAAGCTCTGGGTGACCGTGTTCGAGGACGACGACGAGGCCTTCGATG
>JABDIZ010000377.1 GCA_013003465.1 Rhodothermaceae bacterium | reverse complement strand
GCCTATGAGTGGCCGGGGAACATCCGCGAGCTGCGCAACGAGGTCCAGCGCCTCATGGCCCTGCAGGCGGGCGGGGTCATCACCGCCGAGCACCTCAGCTCGCGCATTCTCGCGTACCACCCGCCGGACCCCGAGGCGGTCGGCGAGGGCGGCCTCAAGGCCATGGTCGAGGACCTGGAGCGGCGCGTCCTGCGCGCTTCGCTGATGCGCCACGGCTGGAACAAGAGCCGCGCCTCGGCCGAGCTGGGGCTCAGTCGCCTGGGCCTCCGAAAGAAGCTCGAGCGCTACGGCATGGACTCGGAGCAGCCGCCCAAGAGCGAGGGCTGAGGCGGCAACATAGTTACCGCCAAGTGCAAAGTGACTTACCACGCGGTGTGGGACCTGAACCCCTAGTGGTCACGAAGTGACCAGTGGCCGGTTCCGCCATACTTCGCCGTTGACGTAACACTTGTGCTGTCAGTATGTTCTGCGTCCTTCTGCCCCCTCTGCAAAGGGGAATGGGCGTTGCATGAGGTCCAGTCCGATGCGTGGGTGATCCTGAGCCCCCGCCACGGGTTGCCGTCGCGTTTTGTACGCCCGGCAGAAGTGGACACGTCCGCAACGGGCGGAGATGAACGCGGTGCCGGCCCTCGGGCGAGGCGCCGCCGGACAGAACGCGCGGCCGACCCGTCGGCTTCGCACCCACGGGTCCTGTAGGAGAGCAACATCCATGGCTCGCTTGATCGTCAAGACCGAGGACGGCTCGGAAACGGTGGAACTCAAGCCTGGGGATGCCATCGGCATCGGCCGGGACGAAGAGAACCAGATTCCCGTTCCGGATGCCCGCGGTGCCTCGCGCAAACACTGTCGCATCGCCGCCGTGCCGTCGGGGGGAGGGATGGCGTGGGAGCTGCGCGACCTGGGCGCCACCAACAAGACCCGTGTCAACGGCAAGCCTGTCGATCGCAAGGTGCTCAGCAGCGGCGACGTGATCAACGTCGGTACGGCCGAGATCAGCTTCGAGGACCCCAAGGAAGAGGAGCGCCTCAAGGAAGCCGGCCAGAAGGGCGTCTGCTACCTGGAATGGGCGGCCGGCGACCACAAGGGGGAGAAGGTCTGGCTCGACTCGCCTCGCGTCACCATCGGGCGGCGCGACTCGAACACCATTCCGATCGACGATCGCATGTCCTCGGGCCACCACGCCGAGGTCACGAAGGATCTCAACGGCTACACGGTGCGGGACCTCGGTTCCACCAACGGCACGTTGGTCAACGGCGAGCCGACGACCGAGGCTCCGCTCAACCACGGCACGCGCATCCGCATCGGCAACAGCCGCTTCATGTTCAAAGACCCCTCGATGAAGGACATCGAGATCGAGCTCTCGCAGTTCGACGAGGACGACGGCTGGGGCATGATGGGGGACATCGATCTCTCCAAGGCCCGCGGCTCCTACATGGGGCTGCTCGTCGGCCTTCTGCTGGTCGGCCTCGCGGGCGCCGGCGGCTTCTTCCTCATGCAACAGGCCGAGGAGGAGGCAGGCGGCCCCGTCATCGCCGACGGGACGGCCAACCTGCTCCAGAACGGCGACATGGAGGACACCGAGCTCCTCAACTACTACTGGACCGCCGCGGACGAGGATGCGCCGGTGCGCATCGAGTCCGCCAAACGCGGCAACAGCCTCGCCCTCTCGCTCCGGCACACCGGAGGGGAAGGGACCCCGCAGCCGGTCCTCGTGAGCTATGCCGAGGCCTTCCCGGCCCTCAGCAATAAGAG
>JABDIZ010000357.1 GCA_013003465.1 Rhodothermaceae bacterium | reverse complement strand
GTTGCTGCTGGATCCGCTGCCGGGCGAGGTGCTCCTGTCGCTGCTCCCACTGCGGGTTCATCTGCTTGCTGGCCCCGATCTCGTGGAGCGTCCGCACGAGCGCGTCGCGCCGGACCGCCGGACCGATGAAGCCGAACGGGTGAGCCGACCAGACATACATCGTCCCCCCCATGCCGTCGGGCATGGTCAGGCGCGAGCCGAGGATGTAGAACAGCCCGGCGAGGTCGCCGGGGCCACCGGTGCAGACGAAGGAGACGGCACCATAGTCCGGCTGGCTCTGCACGTGGGGGATGAGGCGCTGCAACCGCTCGATCCCCCGCGCCCATTCCGCCTCGACGGCTTGGCGAAATGCTGGCGACCATGCGGCCACGGTTTCCTCCTGCCCGAGGTGCTCGGTCACCGTGACTCCGCTGGCCCCCAGCTCCTGCGCCATCGCGGTGGCGTACTCGGCAGCGAAGGCAGACGGCGGCGTGTAGGGCCGCACCATCACGCCGTTCAGGACTGAGCCGACGGCGCGACCTATGAACTGGGTCGCAGGGCCTGGCTCGTGGTGGGACGTCGGAAGGCGTGGATCAAAGAGCCGGATCTCGGCGCCATCGGCGGCTCGGAGGCGAATCCAGGGCGTGGCGGATACCCCGTAGCGCACGACCCCGGCCTGGGCCTCCCAGCCCGTCGGCACGGTGATCGCGAAGGCCTGCTCGGTCGGCTCGACGAAGGGCGTCTCCCCGGTGGCCGCTTCGGCGGCGGATACAGCCGAGGATGTAGCGGGTACCGGAGCCTCCGCTCCAGCCCCTTGCTCGGTATCCTGTGGTGCACGGGGCCGGTAGCTACGGAAGACCCGCTCGGCGAGCGGCGTGAGCGCCGCGAGGTGCGCGGCATCGGGCGCGGTGGCGAGGTAGAGCCAGAGGGGCTGGCCCTGCGGCGTCGAGGCGCCGAGGACGAGGCGCGCGAATCCAGCCTCTTGCCCCTCGCCATCCAGCGTCCAGACGTGATCGGCGAGGCGCCGCGGTGCGTTCCAGGTCATATCATCCCGCAACTGTTCAGCGATCGCCTGCAGCAACGCGGCCGCGTGCGCGCCCAACGGAGCATGCACCAACATCGGCCAGATGTTTAGGCGGGCGCCCTCTCTCTCGACCATGATGAGATCCCGCTCATCGTGCTTCACGCTCCACCCAGCCGGGAGATCGAGCGTGAAGCCTGGGCCCTGATGGGACGTGAAGGCATCGTAGGAGGGCGTATCGGCTGACATGGGATGGGCGGAAGTCACAGGGGCACACCCATAGTACCGATATACCGCAACGGATCGGCTCATGGAGTTGCCCGATTCATGACCCGCACCTATCATTCGAGCCCACGAGTTGGCCAGGCGGGACATGGCAGCGGATCACCAGCACGACGTGACGT
>JABDIZ010000352.1 GCA_013003465.1 Rhodothermaceae bacterium | reverse complement strand
CCCGCAACCCCTGCCAGGAAGAACGCGAACGTCAGTTGAACTGAGCTGACCCGCGTCTCGCGCAGCGCTTCTACGAGCCGGACCGCCATCGGTCGCCCATAGTCGGACAGGTCAAGAAAACGATGAGCCTCGGGGAGCTTGGACATGCGGCACGGTTCAGGCGGGATGCGCCCAGGAACGGACGCTCGGCTCACGAGCGCCCAAAGTAGCACAGACGTTGCTGGCTCCGGAGCCGGACCACGTCGGAGTCGATCTGGATACCTTGCCGTATGATGAGAGCGACGAGCCCCGCACCGAATCTGCGCCCGACGTAGCATGGCGATGTCCTTCGATGTGATCATGGTAGGCGTGGGTGCGATGGGCGCGGCCACCTGCCATGCCCTCGCCGAGCGTGGGCTGCGCGTACTCGGCCTGGAGCAGTTCGGCATTCCCACCGCGCTGGGCTCCAGCGGGGGCGATACGCGCCTTTGCCGCATGGCCTACTACGAGCATCCGGCGTACGTCCCGCTGCTGCGCCGTGCGTACGCCCACTGGGACGCGCTGCACGACCGGACAGGTGAGCAGGTCTTCCACCGGACGGGCCTGGTGTCGTTCGGCTTGCCCGAGGGCGAGCTCCTGCGAGGTACACGGGCATCGGCAGAGCACTACGGCGTGACCGTAGAAGAGGTCGCCCGGTCTGAGGCCTGCGAGCGGTTCCCGGCGTTTGAGGTCCCCGAGGCCTACGAGGCCGTCTTCGAGCCGGATGCGGGATTCCTACTCGCCACCCGTGCCATCCACCTCTACGCCCAACAGGCAAAGCAGCACGGGGCTGTGCTCCGCGCACGGGAACGTGTCCAGTCCTGGGTGCTCGACGGTGACGGGGTGCGCGTCGTGACCGAGCGAGGCACCTACCTGGGGAGCCGCGTCGTCTTCACCAGTGGGGCATGGACGAGCGGGTTGCTGCCCACACTTAGGGCGTCGCTTCGGGTGACGCGGCAGGTCTACGGCTGGGTACAGCCGCTAGAGCCCGAGCGGTTCGCGGTGGGCCGCTTTCCGGGATGGCTCCTCGAAAGCGAAGCACACGGCATCTACTACGGCTTCCCGATGCTACCGGCGGAGCCGTTCGGTTGTCGGCCTGGCCTGAAACTGGGGCGGCATGTCGCGGGCGGTCGCATCGCCCTAGAGCGGCTGGATCGCGCGGTTTCCACGGATGAGGAAGAGGATTTTCGACGCGGCCTCCGGCGCTTCCTGCCCTCGGCCCACGGCCCGACGCTGGACACGGGCGTCTGCCTCTACACGATGACGCCCGACGAGCACTTCGTGGTGGGGCCGGTGCCAAGCATGCCACAGGTGTTCGTGGCGAGCGGCTTCAGCGGACACGGGTTCAAGTTCGCCCCCGTGATTGGTGAGGTGCTGGCCGATCTGGTCACGGAAGGCGTGACC
>JABDIZ010000031.1 GCA_013003465.1 Rhodothermaceae bacterium | reverse complement strand
GCCCAACTGGCCCGGCGAGGAGCACCACCTCGGCGCCGCGCTGCGCAGCCGCTTCGGCGAGGGCGAATCCCATGGTCCCGGTCGAGCCGTTCGAAAGGAAGCGCACCGGGTCGATGGCCTCGCGCGTCGGGCCAGCCGTGACGACGACTTTCTTTCCGGCCAGAGGCCGAGGCGGCTGGTCATGGGTGGTGGGTGCTGGGTTTCCAGACTCTAGCCAACCCGTCACCGCGGCAACGATCTCGGCAGGCTCGGGCAGGCGCCCCTCGCCGATGAGGCCGCTCGCCAGTTCGCCGTGCGCGGGGTCGAGGATCGTCACCCCGTGCTCGCGCAGCGTGGCGATGTTGGCCTGCGTGGCCGGATGGTGCCACATGTCGTGGTCCATCGCCGGGGCCACCATCACCGGGCACCGCGCCGAGAGGACCGTCGCCGTCAGCATCGAGTCGCAGAGACCGTGGGCAAGCTTGGCGAGCGTGTTGGCCGAGCACGGCGCCACGATGAAGCCATCGGCCCAGAGGCCGAGGTCTACATGCTTCGTCCAACTTCCTGTCGCGTGCTCCGGGAAGACCTCGATCAGCACCTCGCGCTTGGCGAGCGTCCCAAGCGTGAGCGCTGGAATGAAGTGCGTCGCACCCTCGGTCATGATGGGCTGCACGTCGGCGCCAGCCTTGACGAACAGGCGGATCAGTTCCGCCGCTTTGTAGGCCGCGATGCTCCCCGTAACGCCGAGGACGAGCTTTTTTCCAGCGAAACGCGAGTCGGACATGAGGAATCCAGTAGACCGATACAAAGGTAGGGGCGCAGCCTCATGCTACGCCCCTACAAACCGGCAAACGACGCGGACGCGTTAGAGCGCCGCGTCTTCGGAGCCCGCGTTGCGGTAGTAAATCTGGTCGTTCTGCAGCTCGTCCATGGCAATGGCGCCCGATTTGGGCTGCTTCTCGTACTCGAGCGAGATCTTGAGCTGGTCCTCGTTGACGCGGAGGTCATCACCAGGCTCGATGAGGCTCAAGTCGTCGAAGTAGGAGAGCTTCTGGTCCAGTTCGGCCTTGGTGCGGGCCGCAATCTGACGGGCACGACGCGAGAGCACGACAACCGTTTCGTAGAGGTTGCCGGTCTCCTCGGCGAGGGCCGTGATGTCGCGGGTCTGAATGTTCTGCTTGGCCATAGGGATGGTTCTGAGCGTAGTCGGGGAAGATACGGCGGGCTTAGCCGCGCAAGAACGCCTGCACGCGCGCGACGGTTTCGGCGACGGCCGTCTCCAGGTCGTCGTTCACGATGACGGCGTCGAAGTCGTGGGCGAAGTCCAGTTCGAGGGTGGCGCGGGAGAGGCGGACGGCGATGCGCTCCTCCGTCTCGGTGCCGCGCGCGTGGAGCCGGTCGGCGAGCGCGTCCAGCGAGGGTGGAGCGATGAAGAGCGTCAGGGCTTTGTCGCCGTAGAGGCGCTTGACATTGAGCGCGCCCTTCACGTCTACGTCCAAGACGACGGCCGTGCTCTCGGCAAGCCGCTCCAACTCATCGCGGAGTGTGCCGTAGTAGCGGCCCGGGTAAACTTCCTCATACTCGACGAACGCATCCGCTTCGATCCGAGCCTGAAACTCGGCCTCGGTCAGGAAGAAGTACTCCACACCGTGCTGCTCTCCCTCGCGGGGCGTGCGCGTGGTCGCGGAAGTGGAAAAGCGCAGACCGGGCACCTCGTCCATCACCCGCCGGGCGATGGTGGTCTTGCCTGCGCCACTCGGCGCGGTGAGAACGATCAGCTTCATGCCTCAGACCACGTTCTGGACTTGTTCGCGGATCTTCTCTAGCTCCTCCTTCATGCGAACGGCCCGCTGGCCGAGCTCGGCATCGTTGGCCTTTGAGGCGATGGTGTTGATCTCGCGGTTGAACTCCTGCGCGAGGAAATTCAGGCGGCGCCCAACGGCTTCATCGGCTGCAAGGGCCTCGCGGAACTGCACGAGGTGCGAGCGAAGGCGGACGGCCTCCTCGGTCACGTCGAGCTTGTCGGCGAGCAGCGCGATCTCGGTTTCGAGGCGATCTGGGTTGAGGCGTTCGTCGGCCAGGAGTTCTGCGAGGCGGTCGCGGAGTTTCTGCTGAGCTTCGGCCACACGAGCGGGCGCGCGCGCCTCTACCGCGGCCAGGTGCTCCTCAATGGTCGCCGCGCGCTGGGCGAGATCGTCGGCCAGGGCCGCGCCTTCCTGGATGCGCATCGCGTCGAGCTTGGCGAGCGCCTCGGCCAACGCAGGCTCGACGGCGGCCCACGCTTCGGCCTGCTCGGCGTCCGGATCGGCGTCCACCGGCACGAGCACCTCGTAGCGGAGGAGATGATCGAGGGTGACCGGGGTCGTCTTGGGGTCCAAGCCCGAGGCGTCGCGCAGATCGAGGAGGAGGCGGGCGTGGGCCCGCGCCGCCTCGGCGTCCACGCGCTGGCCCGTCTCGGACGCCCGCCGCTGAAGGGCGATGTTGACCGTCACGTTGCCGCGCTCCAGCAGGTCCTTGCAGCGCGCCTGAATAGCTGGGTCGAAGGCGCTCAGGCTCCGCGGGCCGCGGACCGACACTTCCGCGAAGCGCCCATTGACCGCACGCACCTCGACGGTGGCCGCGGTCGCATCGGCGCGGGCGGTGCCGCGCCCGAATCCGGTCATGCTGCGAAGCATCAAAAGCTGTAGGCGATGGGCGATGGGCTCTGAGCGATGTCGGGCCGCAGCCTATCGCGCACCGCCCACAGCTTTCAGAAGCGGAGAGAGAGGGATTCGAACCCTCGGTACCGGGAACCGGCACACGCGCTTTCCAGGCGCGCCCCTTCAGCCACTCGGGCACCTCTCCGAAGGAAGAACTGGGAAATTAGAAGTACGAAGGAGGAAGAGCGGTGCAGTCTTGTCAAAATCGACCGAACCCGGAGTTCTCACCTCTTCCTTCACTCCGCCCTTCTACACAGCCATGATGTCGTGCTCTTTCTTGTCGAGCATGGCGTCCACCTTGTCGGTGTGCTCGTCGGTGAGCTTCTGGAGCCGGTCCTCGGCCTCGTACTTCATGTCCTCCGAGAGGTGCTCCTCGTCTACGACCTTTTTGATGTGGTCCTTCGCGTCGCGGCGGACGTTGCGGATGGAGATCTTCGCCTCCTCGCCTTTGCTCCGTGCCTGCTTGGCCAAGTCCTTCCGGCGCTCCTCGGTCAACGGCGGGATCGCGATGCGGATGAGCTGGCCGTCGTTGGTCGGGTTGAGGCCGATGTTGGCCGCCTGGATGGCCCGCTCAATGGCCGCGAGTTGGCCGCGGTCCCACGGCTGGATCACGATCAGGTCGGACTGCGGCGCGCTTACGCTCGCTACCTGGTTGAGTGGCATCATGCTGCCGTAGGCATCCACGCGCACGTCCTCGACCATCGCCGGGTTGGCGCGACCCGCGCGGATGTGGCTGAGCTCAACGGCGAGGTGCTCCAGCGATTTGTACATCCCGGCCTGCGCGTCCTTGAGAAGGGTCTTGAGTGGGGTGTCGATCATGGGAAGACAGACGAAGTGTTCAGGAGAGGGTCGAGTCGGCGGGCGCGGGCGTCGGTTCCTCGGCCAGGACGACGGGCGGTACTTCGGTGTCCCAATGAACCAGTGTGCCGACGGGCTCGCCGCGCAGCACGCGCAGCAGGCCACCGCGCCGGTTCATGTTGAAGACGATCAGGGGCCGGTTGCTTTCTCGGGCGAGCGTGATGGCGGTCATGTCCATCACCTTGAGTTCTCGCGAGAGCACCTCCAAGCCGTGGATGGACGCGTAGCGGCGCGCCGAGGGATCGCGCTCCGGATCGGCGGTGAACACGCCGTCCACGCGCGTGCCCTTGAGGATGACCTCGGCATCGACCTCGGCCGCGCGCAACGCAGCCGCCGTGTCGGTCGAGAAATACGGGTGGCCGGTGCCTGCACCGAAGATGACCACGCGTCCCTTTTCGAGGTGGCGGATGGCGCGGCGGCGGATGAACGGCTCGGCGATCTCGTTCATCTCGATGGCGCTCATGAGTCGGGTGTAGAGGCCGACCTGTTCGAGCGCATCCTGCAAGGCCATGCCGTTCATCATGGTGGCCAGCATGCCCATGTAATCCGCGTGCGCGCGCGAGGACATGAGCCGCCCGTCGGGCGAGATGCCGCGGAAGATGTTGCCCCCGCCAATGACGAGCGCCACCTCCGCGCCCGCTTCGGTAGCCGCCTTGATGTCCTCGGCGTAGGCCTCCAGCACCGTGTGATCGATACCAAACTCCTTGTCGCCGAGGAGGGCTTCGCCGCTCAGCTTGAGCAGGACGCGGCGATAGTTCAGCGGGGCCTCGGGCATGGGGACGGGCAGTGGGCGGGAGAGCCCCGGAAGGTACGCCTGCCCGGCAACATCCGGCAACGGCGCGCGCCCTGCGGTGTGTGCCAAAACGCCGATAGGGACGACGCATCTGTCGTCCCTATCGGGAAGGATTCAGAACTGGAGAGCGAAAATCAGTCGCCGAGGGCGAAGCGGACGTAGCGCTTCACGTCGGCGCTGTTCTGCGCGAGCATCTGCTTGACGGTCATCGAGGAGTCCTTGACGAAGGGCTGTTCGACGAGCACGTGGTCCTTGAAGAACCGCTCCAGCTTACCCGTCGCGATTTTTTCGATGATCTGCTCAGGCTTGCCCTCGTTGCGCGCCTGCTCGGCGCCGATCTCCATCTCCTTCTGCTGCGTCTCGGCGGGCACCTCGTCGCGCTTGGCGGCGATGGGGTTCATGGCCGCGGCCTGCATGGCCACGTCGCGGCCGACGGCCTGGAGGTCGCCCTCGCCCGCCATCTCCACGAGGACGCCGAGCTTGGCACCGGGGTGGACATAGGCCACCACCTCGCCGCCCTCGGCGTGCATCACCGCCACACGGCGCGCGTCGATCTTCTCGCCGATCTTGCCTGTCATCTCGGTCAGGGCGTCCTCAACGGAGCGACCGTTCAGGTTGAGGGCGAGGAGCGCGTCCCGGTCGGCCGGGCGCTCGGCAAGGGCGAGGTCAGCGATCTGCTGCGCGAACGCGACGAACTCGTCGTTGCGCGCCACGAAGTCGGTCTCGGAGTTGACTTCGACGAGGGCGCCAACGCTGTTGTCCTCGGTGGTGGCGACGGCGACGACGCCTTCCTTGGCGTCGCGGTCAGCGCGCTTGGCAGCCACCTTCTGGCCCTTCTTGCGGAGCAGTTCGATAGCGGCTTCGAAGTCGCCTTCCGTTTGCTGGAGCGCCTTCTTGCAGTCCATCATGCCGACGCCGGTGGTTTCCCGGAGCCGCTTGACATCCTGAGCGGAAATCGTGGTCGTCATGGGGGTGTGGATCTTTAGGTAGGGGAATACGATGGAAATGACGAGACGGGGAAACGGCGCGCGGCCCTGTTCCCCCGTCTCGTACGGCCAGGTCGACCTGGGGACTCAGGCTTCGGCCTTCGCCTCTGTCTTGGCTTCTTCGGTCGCAGTCTCTTCTGCGATCTCGGCGGCCTCGGCCTTGCGCGTCTCGGCCTCGGCCTGCTGCGCTTCGCGCTCGACCTCGCCCGCCTTGGTGCCTTCGAGCGTTGCGTCGGCGATAGCCCGCGTGAAGAGCTGAATCGACTTCATCGCGTCGTCGTTGGCCGGGACGGGGAAGTCGACGAGGTCCGGGTCGCAGTTGGTGTCGAGGAGCGCGATGATCGGGATGTCGAGCTTGCGCGCTTCGTTGACCGCGATGTGCTCGCGGCGAACGTCCACCACGAAGAGGGCCCCCGGCAGCCGGTTCAGTTCGGCGATGCCGCCGAGGACGCGCGTGAGCTTCTCGTGCTCGCGGCGGCGCATCAGGCGCTCCTTCTTCTTGAGCTGCGCCGTTGTGCCGTCGGCCTCCTCGCGCTCGAGCGTCTCCATGCGACGGATGCTCTTGCGGATCGTCTGGAAGTTGGTCAGCATGCCGCCGAGCCAGCGATCCGTGACGTAGGGCATGCCTGCGCGCTCGGCCTCGGTGCGCACCACTTCCTGCGCCTGCTTCTTGGTCCCCACGAAGAGGATCTTCTTGCCGCGACCGGCGAAGCGACCGGCGGCGTTGGCCGCGTCCTCCAGCATCTGCTGGGTTTGCTTCAGGTCGATGATGTGAATGCCGTTGCGCTCCATGAAGATGTACGGGGCCATCTTCGGATTCCAGCGGCTGGTCAAGTGCCCAAAGTGGGCGCCTGCGCGGAGCAGGTCTTCAATCGATGCACGAGGCATTATAGAGGGGGTAGGGGTTGGAAAACCGCCCCCGCCATCGCGCGCTCCCGGCGATCCCGCGGAGGAGAACCTCAATGCGGGACACCCGCCGGAGCATCAGGCGAGGGGTGTGATAGAGGCTGAGGAGTACAGGGTTAAAAGTTGAGGGGTACAAAGCCCTCTCCCCTCAACCCTAGAACCCTCAACCGCGAAGCGCTAGCGCTTCGAGAACTGGAACTTCTTGCGCGCCTTGGGCTGGCCGGGCTTCTTGCGCTCGACCATGCGCGGGTCGCGCGTGAGCAGGCCGGCATCGCGGAGCGGCTTGCGGAACTCCTCGTTGAACTTGAGAAGCGCGCGGGCGATACCCAGCTGCGTCGCCTCGGCCTGGCCGGTGAGCCCACCGCCCTTGGCGTTGACGAGCACGTCGAACTGGCCCGCTGTGCCAGTCACGTCGAGCGGCGCGGTGAGGGCCTTGCGGCGTACTTCGGTGGGGAGATACTGCTCCAGCGGGCGCTTGTTGACCGTGACAGTCCCGCTGCCGGGGCGGAGGTAGACACGCGCCACGGAGGTTTTGCGGCGGCCGACGGCCTGGTACTGGGTAAGGGAGGAAGCCATAAAAGGAGGCGATTAAAGTTCGAGCGGCTCGGGCTGCTGTGCGTCGTGCGGATGCTCCGCCCCGGCGTACACCTTGAGCTTCTTGAGCATCTGGCGGCCGAGACGGTTCTTGGGCAGCATGCCCTTGACCGCACTCTCGATGAGGAAGGTCGGCTTCTTCGCGCGCATCTCCTTCGGGCTCATCGTGGTGACACCGCCGGGGTAGCCGGAGTGGCGGAAGTAGACCTTGTCGGTCTCCTTCGCGCCGGTGAAGCGCGCCTTGTCCGCATTGACAACGACGATGAAGTCGCCGGTGTCAATGTGGGGCGTGTACTGCGGCTTGTGCTTGCCGCGGAGCATGGTCGCGACCTGCGAGGCGAGGCGTCCGACGACTTGATTCTCGGCGTCGATGACGTACCACTTCTGCTCGATCTCGCCAGGCTTGGCGCTGTACGTCTTGAACGAGTTGTGATCCATGAGAGGGAGGGTCCGGGAGGAATGAGCGGCGCGCTCCAGAACGGATGGGCGCGCAGAACCTCCAGGCGAAAGCAAAAAGGTGGCAGGAAAGCCCTGGCCGCTGGTCCCTCATCCACCGTAGAACCGGTACATGACGAGGGCAGAGCTTCGAAAGCTACGGGGCTGCCGGGTGCAAGTCAACGAAACGAACCCCCCGAAGTGCCGCCCGAAGCCCGGTTCAACGATTCTTAGCGAGCCGCTTCCGCGCTGTTCACGCAAAAGCACCGTGTCCTATCTTTCGGGTTCCGATGTGCTCGGCCCCTCTCGTGCTATGATGCTCAACGATCAGTTGGATCGGCTGCGCGCAGTGGCTGCCTACCTTCCTTTTCCGGTGGACGACTACGAGGCGGCCAATGCCGCCTTCTGCCGATGGACCGCGTCCGGGACGGAGGCCGACCACAAGGTGATCGACATCTGGCTGTACTGCTACGTGCAGCGCTATGTCCTCCTGCGTCTCCTCCGGTATCAGAACCTGGCAGCGGGCGAAGCCGACCGCATCATCGAGTACGTGTTCATGCGGGCCCGCGATCAACTCGACCGCATTGATGAGCCCGAGCGGTTCGCCCAATGGGTCAGCGTGGTCTGCAAGAACTCCTTCCTGAACGGGCTGCGCCGTCGCTTTACGCGCACCACGCTGGATGAGTCCGCGCTTCGTGTGGAGGACACGGAATCGAGCGCCTCAACGATAGCAGACTTGGACCGTGATCTCGTACGCCATACGGTGGCCCAGGCCATTGGCCGCCTACCCGATGCCCTCCAGCCCATTGCCAAACTCCGGCTCCTGGAAGGCCGATCCTACAAGCACATCGCTGCCGCCACTGAGCACCCCCTACCCACGGTACGAACCTACATGGCCAAGGCTGTGGGGCGCCTCCGCGACGATCCAGCCATGCGAACCTTAGCCCGCTCGCTCGACTTCCTGCCCGAGCCCGCCTCCGCAGCATCGTCTGCCTGAATGGAACGCAGCAAGTTTTGTGAAGGAACAAAAAAAGAGCAACCTTGAGGTTATGTTTTTGTTTTGCGTCTTGTCTTATGCAGCGCCGTGTAAGGGCTTCCACCCCCGTCCGTCTACCTGACGCCTGTCATGGAGTCTATCGACCAGACCATCCTGCTCATCGGAGACCTCTCTACAAATGAGCGCGAGGATGTCGAGCGCTACGTACGCCAGCACCCCGAATGGGCGCCGCTGCTGAAGGAGGCACGCACCCTCCATGCCTTGCTCGCCGAGGTACGCCCCACTCATACCGCGCCCGACGCGACGGCGATTGCACACTACGTCCTAGCCCGAGCGCTCAAGGGTACCTCGGCGAAAGCCGAACACGACGAGGCCATCGAAGCCGCTTTTGAGGAACACCCCGCGCTCGAACGGCAGGCGCGTGCAATGCTGCGCGTGCTGGAGCAGGTCGCCGCGGAATCCGAAGACCCGGTCCATCAATTCGAGCGACTGACCGGCCATCAGCTCGCCAAAGCGCCGGCTGCGGATCGCGGGCCTGCCGCACCCGTGCACCGCATGCCACGCTGGCGAGCGATCCGCATGGGGCTGGCCGCCTGTGTAGCTCTGTTTGTGGTGTATGGAGGCCTGGCCCTCATCAGCCAGGCCGTACAGCCCGAGCGCGCGACCCTCGCCGACCTCGGGCGCGTTCCTGACGCCTATGAAGGGCTCCGCCTGCGCGGTGAAGGGCCTGCCGACCAGACAGCGGACAGCTATGCCTCGGCCCTGGATCACCTAGATGAGGCGCGCTCTTCAACGCTAGGCCTCTTTCCAACGTATGACGAGGCCAGGCTCAATGCCGCCGCTGATGAACTCGAAGGCGTCATTGAGACGAGTGGTGAGGATTCGTGGGAAGGGCTGGAAGCGCTCTACGTCCTCGGCAAGATCCGGCTCTACCAGGACAACACCGCGGAAGCGCTGTGGGCGCTCCAGTCGGTGGTGGCGCTCGATGGGCCGCATGCGGCCGAGGCGCGTCGCCTCCTCGACCACCTGCAGGCCGAAACCAACGCAGACTGAAGTGCCGGGGCTGACGAGACCCTATCCGCACAATCGGCGAGCGAGCGCACGCAAGGCGTCGTTGTTCTCGCGCCCCTCGTAGTCGTCCACCGTGCCGATCTCGACACGCGACGCTTCCGCGATCGGCCGCACGAGCACCCTGCCTCCATCCGCTAGGATGCGGTCGATGAGGCCGCCATCGCCGTGCAGGCTCATAGTGGTCTGCGGCGCCGGAAGAAACCGGCGGATGCTGCCATGCATCAGTTTGACGCCGAAATCGTCGAAGTGCTGATCGGGCTCCTCCGCACGGTACTGGTGTGACCCAATCCCGACGAGGTGACCGTCCCGAAGGTGCAGCGGGTTGGCTTCCGTCTCGCGCCCGAGAATCAGAAGCGGCGCGCTTCGGCTTACTTCAGCGACTGCCTCCTTTAGGAATGCCGGGTCGAGCCAGAAGAGGGTGTCGCCGTTGAGCGCGAGGAACACCTCGTCTTCGCCCAGGCTGTCGAGAAAGGCCGTGGCCGTGGCGAGGTCGCCGCCGTGCTCGTAGGGTTCGGCCTGGACGCTGAGGGCGAGGTCGAGACCCAGCGCTGCGGCACGATCTGGGAGGGAAGCAAAAGCCTCCGCCAACCACGCCGCGTTGACCGTGGCGTGCTCGACCCCGACCGCGCGTAGGTAGCACAGCACGTATTCGATCATCGGCCGCCCGAAGACCTCCAGCATCGGCTTGGGCGTGTGCAGCGTGTAGGGCCGCAGGCGCGTGCCAAAGCCCGCCGCGTAGATAAAGGCCTTGGTGAGTGACGTGGGCATCGGCGGGCAGAAAAAGAACGGGCCGCCTGCGATACAGCAAGCGGCCCGTCGTCAAGCAGGTCCGGTGGCGCTCACGCGTACGTGTTGAGCATAACCGGCATGATGAGCATCAGCATCTCTTCGCCGTCGGGCTGCGAGGCGGGCGTGACGACGCCCGCGCGGTTGGGCGAGGAGAACTCGAAGACGATGTCATCGGCGTCGGCGTTCTGGAGCACCTGCGCGAGGTAGTCGGAGTTGAATCCGATCTCCATCGGCTCGGCGCTGTACTCACACAGCACGCGCTCCTTGGCCTCGCTGGCGCGCTCGATGTCTTCCGCTGAGATCGTCAACTCGTCAGGCTGGAGCGCAAGACGGATCTGATGCGTCATGCTCGACGAGTAGAGCGCCACGCGGCGGACGGCGGCGAGCAGCGCATCGCGGCTGACGGTGAGGCGGCGGTCGTTCTCCATCGGAATGACGGCCTCGTAGTTGGGGTACTGCTCGTCGATCATGCGGCCGACCACCTTCGTGTCGCCAAAGTCGAACTCGACGTAGCCGCCGCCGACGCGGAGCGTGCAGGCCTGATCGTCGGTGCTGATGGCACGGGCGGCGAGGCTGATCGCTTTCTCCGGCGCCACGAAGTCGAGCGCCGGGTCGGCCGTAACGCCGTCCATCTGGAGCTTCACGAGGCGGTGCCCGTCGGTAGCGACGGCGCGCGTATGCTCGGGGTGCATCTGGAAGAACACGCCCATCATGGCCGGGCGGTGCGCGTCCTTCGAGACGGCGAAGCTCGTCTTGTCGATGGCGCGCTTGATGAGCGCGGTGGTCGTCTCGACGGCCTGCGCGTCGTCCAGGCTCGGCAGTGCCGGGTAGTCGCCTCCGTCGTGGCCGACCATCTTGTAGCGGCCTTGGTCCGTCGTCATCTCGACGTTGAACTCGCCGTCGGACATGAACGTGACGGGCAGATCCGGGAGCGCGCGGAGCGTATCGAGGAGGCGCTTGGCCGGAACGGCCACGCGGTCCTTGCCTTCGGTCCCGTTGCTCTCGAACGCGACCGGCACGCGCATCACAATCGAGATCTCGAGATCGGTCGCGGCGAGCACGAGTGCATCCTCATCGCGCTCAAAGAGAATGCTTTCGAGGATGGGGAGCGTGCTCTTGTTCGGCACGGCTCCGGCGACAGTGGTGAGCGCCTTGAGCAGGTCGGCGCTGGAGACGGTGAACTTCATAGGGGAAGGGAGGCTATCGGATCTACAGTATCGGCCAAGAGCGGGCGCTGGTCAACTGACGTGTTGCGTATTCCATGTTGCGTGTTGATGGGCACGAGGCCGACGCGTACTCCGCAACACGAAAGACTCACCGCGTGTGTAGTTCCAGCTTCTTCTTGATGCCCTCAATGATCTCGCGGAAGGCCGGGTCGGTATCGATCTGGTCATCCACCGCCCCGACGCCGTGGATCACGGTGGAGTGGTCGCGCCCGCCGAAGTGGAGGCCGATGGTTTTGAGCGAGTGGCTCGTGAGCTTCTTGGAGAACCACATCGCGATCTGACGGGCCTGCACCACCTCGCGCTTACGCGTGCGGGCACGCACGAGGTCCTCGGGGATCTTGAGATAGTCGCACACGACGCGCTGAATCTCCTCGACCGTCAGGCTCGGCCGCGTCTCCGTGATGAGGTCGCGCAGCACCTCGCGCGCCATCTGCAGGTCGATCTCCTGGTGGACGAGCGCGGCGTGCGCCTGGAGCTTGATGAGCGCCCCTTCGAGTTCTCGGATGTTGTTGGTGACGTGCGTGGCGATGTAGTCGAGCACCTCGGGGCGGACCTGCATGCCGTCCTTCTCGGCCTGCCGCTTGAGGATGGCCGTGCGCGTCTCCAACTCTGGCGCCTGGATGTCGGCCGAGAGCCCCCAGCCGAACCGGCTCAGCAACCGCTCTTCGATCCCGGCGATGTCCTTGGGCGGTCGGTCGGTCGAGAGAACGATCTGCTTGCCGTCCTGGTGGAGCGCGTTGAAGATGTGGAAGAACTCCTCCTGCGTCTTCTCCTTGCCGCCAAAGAACTGCACATCGTCCACGATCAGCAGGTCGATGCTCCGGTAGGTGGCGGAGAACTCCGAGATGCGGTTGTTCTGGATGGCCTGCACGAACTCGCTCGTGAAGCGCTCCGATGACACATAGCGCACGGTCTCGACGGTCTTGTTGGCGAGCGCGTAGTTACCGATGGCCTGGATCAGGTGTGTCTTGCCGAGGCCGACGCCGCCATAGACGAGGAAGGGGTTGAAGGCCGTCGAGCCGGGCTGCTGCGCGATGGCCCACGAGGCGCTCCGCGCCAGCCGGTTGCAGTCGCCTTCGATGAAGCCCTCGAAGGTGTAGGCCTCGTTCAGGTTGGGCGGCACCTCTACCTTCTGGACGCCGGGGATGGCGAAGGGGTTGGCCACCGGACGACGGCCTCCCCCTATACCGACCGGCAATGCCGTCGGTGGCTCAACACCCGCGGGCGGAGGCGTCCCCTCAGGGGCCCCCATCGGCGGAAGCCCGGCCGGAGGTGCACCCGGCGCGCCGGATGCGGGGGGTACGTTGCTGGGCTGCCGCGCCGGGAGTTGCATCGAGGCGCCGCTCCGGGGTGGGGCGCCGTGCGGCTCGGCCTCGTCGCGCTCAATGACGATGTCGTAGAAGAGACGCCCGTTGGGGCCGAGCACCTTCGTGATGGTCTTGCGGAGCAGCGTGAAGTAGTGCTCTTCGAGCCACTCGTAATAGAAGCGACTGGGGAGTTGGACGGTCAGCTTGACGACATCGTCTTCCTCGTCCAGCGACACAGCCCGGAGCGGCTCGAACCACGTCCGAAAGCTCTGTCGGCTGATGTTGTCACGAATGAAGTCGAGGCATTCCTTCCAGACCGCTTCAGGCGAGGCGTTCATGGGTGGTGGGAGCGGGAGTCGGCACAGGGCCGAAGTGGGATAGGGCAGAAGGGTGCTGGGCGAACAGCCAGACGCCCGGCCCCTGCATGCATCGCCTCACCGCGGCCAGGCACCGCGTCGAAATGCACGAGGTTGTCCACAAACGCACGGTTACGCGACCAGACAAAGAGAGGCGGCAGCCCAAACGGACGCTACCGCCTTTTTCTCTTTATCCACCGGTTATCAACAATGCGGAAAACAAGAAATTGCGCTTGTTTTTAGAGGACTTGGGGCAACAACTGCCAAGCTGCGCGTCGAGGGAAACACAACAGCGAAGGGCATGGGTGAGCGCTGACGCGATGCGCAGCGAGTGAATGCAGCCGGTTGTCAACAGGTTGTGCACAGCGCAAAACCAGCCCGCTACGGCGTCGCGTCGGCACGGTGACCCACGTTGGATACCCACCCCTGGGGGACAATCGAACGATAGGGGATGGAGGCGTCCGTCGGAGGAGACTGTGCCGCTACCGCCGGGCTGTTCGGCCGGTGGCAGCGCTTTCACGATAACACCCCCGTAACAGAGGATCAAGGTGAGCGGAGTATGAAATTCCAACATCGTGTGCAGACCCCTCCAGACCTTGCCTTCCGCACAGCCCGCTCCGTAGTTTTGCCGGTCTCTAATGACTCTGTTCCTTGATGCCCTCTGGGCTTGCTGTCATGCTGCGCGTCGCGATTGCTGCGCTTGCTACCGGACTCCACGACGAGACGCTTCGCCCTACGGCCGAAGCCCTGGACCTGGACCCGACGGTCTTCGACGCCATTGTCGTCAACGTTCACCTTGATGT
>JABDIZ010000342.1 GCA_013003465.1 Rhodothermaceae bacterium | reverse complement strand
GGGGCCGAAACCTTCAACCCTGAACCATCAACTCTCAACCCGGCGGCTACGCGGCACGGAAACCGCCGACGGTCTTTTTCTCCTCGCGTTCGAGGACGACGAGCGCGGCGAAGTGCGTGCCGGGCATGGCTTCGCTGCCCGCGCCACCCATCGCAGCGGTGGTGACGATGGTCCAGTCGTCATTGAGGAGCGCGTTGAGTTCGTCGGTGGCGTTGTCCTCGCCGGGCTCGTAGTGGACGACGATGGCTTTGCGTTCTTTAGGCATGGGAATCAACCGGAGATCACGCCTCGACCTCGGATCGTATCCGGGATAGGCTTTCTCGGCCCTGGCCGACGAGATCGAGGAACTGGGTAAAGAGGTAGTGACTGTCGTGGGGCCCGGGGCAGGCCTCAGGGTGGTACTGCACCGAGAAGCCGGGGAAGCGCGTGAACTGGAGGCCTTCCACGGTCTGGTCGTTCAGGTTGCGGTGGTTGACCGTCGCGATGGCGTCGGTGATGCCCTCCTCCTGCACAGCGAAGCCGTGGTTCTGCGTCGTGATCTCGACGTGGCCCGTGTCGAGGTTGAGCACCGGATGGTTGGCGCCGCGGTGGCCGACTTTCATCTTGTAGACCTCCAACCCCTCGGCAAGTGCCATGAGCTGGTGGCCGAGGCAGATGCCGAAGAGCGGCAGGCCGGTGCAGATAGCGCCTTTGACCATCTCGATGGCCTCCGGCATGGCGCGCGGATCGCCGGGGCCGTTGGAGAAGAAGAGGCCGTCGGGCTCCCAGTCAAGGACCGTAGCGAGCGGCGTGCTGGCGGGGAAGACGCGGACCGTGCAGCCGTGCTGGCGGAACGAGCGGAGGATGTTGCGCTTGACGCCGAAATCGTAGACGGCGATGCGCGGGCCATCCGCCGTAGCGAAGTCGTAGGCCTCTGTTGTGGTGACACGGCTGGCGAGTTCGAGCCCGGCCATGCGCGGGTGCGCCTGCGCCTTGGCAATCAGGCTGGCATCGTCGAGGTCTTCCGAGGAGATGACGGCGTTCATGACGCCCTGCGTGCGGATGTGGCGCACCAGCCTCCGCGTGTCCACGCCCGTGATGCCGACGAGCCCGTGCCGCTGCATGTAGGAATCGAGCGACTCTTCGGCGTCGGCGTTGGACGGCTGATCGGTGAAGGCGCGGACGATGAGCCCGGCCACCATCGGGCGGTTGGCCTCCGTCGCGGCCTCGTAGGCGCCGTAGTTGCCGATGTGCGGGTACGTCATCATCATCAATTGGCCGACGTACGAGGGGTCGGTCAGGATCTCCTGGTAACCACTCATCGAGGTGTTGAAGCACAGTTCCCCAGCAGTCTCGCCAGGGGCGCCGACGGCGCGACCGGTGACGACGGTGCCGTCTTCGAGGGCGAGTTTGGCGAGCGGGCGGACGGGCGGGTCGGTCATAACGGGCCGAGGCTGTTTGGGGCAGGGGTGTGCAGGCGAGAGCGAGCGAGAAGCTCGCCCTCAAGAAGCGCGAAGCAGGCGAACCGGCGGTTCGGCGATGCAGCGCGACGCGGAGGGCGCGGCTTTGCAGCCGCTCGCAGCCCACCAGCCCTCGTCCCAAGCAGCCGTTGACATACAAAAAAAGCCTCCCCAATGGGAAGGCTCAGGCGCGACCGGCGGCAACGCCGGGGCCGTGGTCAAAGGCGGGAGAGGGCAGCAAGAGGCGGCCGCGCATGGGGAGGGCAACAGGGTCTGAAGAGGCCGACAGTGCCGTCGGTATTCAGGCGAGAAAACTACGGAGCGCCGGACGAGCAGGCAAGGCATCGGCGTGGTCTTCACAGCACCGTCGAAGGCGAGGAGGGCAACCGAAGCGCCCGCCGAATGTCCTCTACGCGTGTGTATCCTCCAACGATCCAGCCAGGTGCGAAACGCCCGCGCCTGCACGTTCGACCCTGTATGCACCCTCATCGCCGTCCCCTCCTGGATCCTGGCCGGAACCGCGCCTATCGGATGCGGGGCCTCGCCGCCCTCGCGCTGAGCGTGGTGCTGGTCCTGTCGGCGTTCCGCTTCTGGCCGCTCCCCGATCCTGCGGAGGCGGCCGAGCGCCTCCGTGTGACGGTTCCACCACAGGAGCAGATCGAGATCGAACTGATCGATCCGACGATCCAGAACCAAACGCCGCCCACGGCCCCCCCGCCGCTGCCGAGCGAAGCCCTGCTGCCGCCCGTTGAGGTGCCGGACGAAACGGTCATCGAGGAGCAACTCGTGGACCTGCCACTCGACGTGCCCGCGGACGACGGCGTCATCGATGCGCCGCCTGCGCCCCCCGTGCCGGTGGGCCCTCCGTCTCCCCCGGAGCCTAGCGGACCGCCGCCGCTCGTCCGCGAGCCCGACCGCAGCCCGGTGCCCGTCCGCTTTTCGGAGCCTGCCTATCCACCGGAAGCCCGACGCGAGGGTATCCGCGCGCGCGTGCGCATCGAGGTGTTGGTCAACGAAGTGGGGCGCGTGACGGAGGCCCGCATCGTCGAACGCCTGCTACTCGGGCGCGGCGACCGCGAGGAGCCGGTGGCCAGCCTGCCCTACGGCATGGACCAGGCGGCGCTCGACGCGGCGCAGCGCTACCAGTTTCGAGCGGCGCGCAACGACGGCGCGCGCGTACGCAGCTACACCACTATCACGTGCAGCTTCGGCGTGTAGCGCCTAGACTCCGAGCCAGCGGTGCAGCAGGATACCGCCTGCCACGGCCACGTTCAGCGACTCGACGCCTTTGCGCGGTGGGTGCCCTTTCAGGCACACGCGGGCGGTCAGGTGCTGCTGCGTCGCCTCGGAGAGCCCGTGCGCCTCACTGCCAAGCACGAGGGCGCCCGCCTCGGGTGGTTGCCAGCGCGCAGCGGGTTCGCCCGCCAGGTCGGCCCCCACGATGGGCATCCGGTCGGCGAGCCGCGCGAGCGCCGCGCCTAGGTCGTCGGTGCGCACGAGGCGGAGGTCCCACAGGCCCCCCATCGCGCTGCGCACCACCTTGGGGCTCTCCAGATCGGCGGTGCCTGGCCCGGCCAGCACGGCCTCCGCGCCAAACCACGCGGCCGTACGGATCAGCGTGCCCACGTTGCCGGGGTCCTGCACCCCGTCGAGCACGAGCACCGTCTGTGCGGCGTCGAGTGCGGCGAGGTCGTCCGCTACGACGGACGTAGCGACCCCGAGGAGGCCCTGATCGGTCTGCGTGTCGGTGAGCCGGGCCATCTCGCGGGTGGGCAGCGTGTGGACAGGCACCGTCAGCGTGTCGAGGACGGCAATCACCCGCACGTCCTCGGCCGCTTCGTGGGTCACCAGCACTTCCACCAGCGGCGCCTTCGCCTGCACCGCGGCCTCGACTGAGCGCACACCCTCGACGAGGAACTGCCTGACCCGTTCGCGGCCTTTTCGTCGTAGTAGACGATGGAGCTCTTTCAGGCGCTGACGGGTGAGGGGCATGGCGCACGGCAGGGTAGGCCGAGAAGCTACGGCAGCCCGCCCGGTTGAGAGACAGACCGCCACCGCCGATACCGCCTCCCATCGGAAGCGCTTCCGACCGTTTTCACGCATCCCCTATCGTTCCGCGGAAATCCCCTCCCGTACCTTGCATGCCTGTGTCCTCTTTCGCCTTCGCGCCGCCCGCTATGGGAGAACATCCCAACCCCTTCAAGCGCAACGTCCGCACCCCGGCTATCTACCAGGAGCCGACGCCGCACCTCGACAAAGACAACCCGTTCCAGGACATGATGGAGCGGTTAGACTACGCAGCCGAGTTGCTCAACCTCGACGAAGGGCTCTACGAGTACCTCCGCTCGTCCTCGCGGATTCACATCACGTCCGTCCCCGTGGTGATGGACGACGGCTCGATCAAGGTCTTCACAGGCTACCGCGTGATCCACAACGAAGTGCTCGGCCCCTCCAAGGGCGGCATCCGTTATGCCCCCGATGTGCACCTCGATGAGGTGAAGGCCCTCGCGGCGTGGATGGCCTGGAAGTGCGCCATCGTCGGCGTGCCCTTCGGGGGCGCCAAGGGCGGCATCACCTGCGACCCGTCCTCGATGAGCGCGGGCGAGCTGGAGCGCCTCACGCGCCGCTACACGGCCAACCTGATGGACGTCTTCGGCCCGGACAAGGACATTCCGGCGCCGGACATGAACACCAACGAGCAGATCATGGCCTGGCTGCTCGACACCTATTCGATGCACGTCCGCCGCACCGAGACGGCCGTCGTGACGGGCAAGCCGTTGCTCATCGGCGGCTCCGAGGGCCGCCGCGAGGCGACCGGCCGTGGCGTCATGACGACGACGCTCGCCGCGATGGAACGCCTCGGCCTCCGCCCGGCCGAGTGCACTGTCGCCGTGCAGGGCTTTGGCAACGTGGGCTCGGTGGCCGCGCAACTGCTCCGCGAGCAGGGCTGTTCCATCGTAGCCGTCTCTGATGTCTCCGGTGGCTACCACAACGCGGATGGCATCGATATTGAGGCCGCCATGGCCTATGCCGATGCGCATGGCCGCTCGCTGGCCGGGTTCGAGGGGGCCGAGCCGATCACCAACACCGAATTGCTGGCGCTCGACGTGGATGTGCTCGCCCCCTGCGCCAAGGAGAACCAGCTCACCGGTGCTAACGCCGCCGACGTGAAAGCCAAGATCGTCGTCGAGGGCGCCAATGGCCCGACGACGCCCGAGGCCGATACGATCCTCGACGAGAAGGGCGTGCTGGTCATCCCGGATATCCTCGCCAATGCGGGCGGCGTCACCGTCTCGTACTTCGAGTGGGTGCAGGACCGCCAGGGCTACTTCTGGAGCGAAGACCGCGTCAACCGCCGCCTCGACCGCATGATGCGCGCTGCCTTCGACAAGGTCTACGACGCGAGCGAAAAGTACGACACGTCCATGCGCATCGGCGCCTACGTGATCGCCATCGAGAAGGTCGCAGGTGCGCTCAAGCTGCGTGGCATTTACGCCTGACGGCGCGTTGCTGGTATCTTTCGAAGGGCTGTACCGTTGTGGTGCAGCCCTTCGTGCATTCGTTCCTGTCTCCCGCCGCTGCGCGTGTCCCGCCGCTCGCTCCTTGGCTTTCTCTTCGCCGCACTTGCCTTGCTGTGCATAGGCTGCGCCACGCCGGTGCGGCCGAGCGGTGGCCCCGTGGATTCGACCCCACCGGTGGTGGTGGAGGCCAGCCCTGCGGAAGGCGCCACGAACGTCTCGGCGGATCGGCTCGTGCTCACGTTTTCGGAGCGGTTGGACCCGGCGAGTGGATCGCGCGCGCTCACCATCACACCGGAGTTCGCCACGCCCCCCGAGGTGCGCGTGAGCGGGCGCCGCCTGACGGTGCTCTTCCCCGATACGCTCGCCGCGGAGGCGACCTACGTGGTGACGCTCGGCACGGAACTGCGCGACGAGCATGGCGTGGCCCTGCCCCGCCCCATCACCGTCGCCTTCGCCACAGGCGCCACGCTCGACCGCGGGCGCATCAGTGGGCGCCTCCGTGACCCAGCGACCGGCGCCGGGACGGCAGGCCTGGTCGTCGCGGCCTACCCGCTGTCGGATACGCTCGGCACTGCGCTCCCCGATCCGAGGGGCGCCCATCCGCTCGTCTACCGCACCGAAGCCGCGACCGACGGCACGTTCCGCCTCGACTATCTCCGCGAGGGCCCGTATTTCGTCGTGGCGTTCGAGGACCGCAACCGCAACCGACAGGTGGACGAGGGCGAACTCTTTGCTGCCCCGCCCGCGCCGTTCGTCCTCGCCCGAGCCGATACGACCCGGATCGCTCCGCTGCGCCCGCTCGACCTCTTCGCCACGGCCCTCGATACCATCCCCCCCCAACTCCGCCGCGTGCGCGCCCTCTCGAATCGTCGCCTCGCGCTCGTCTTCGACGAGCCGGTGCGCCTGGTGGATCGGACGACCGCATGGACCCTGGCGGACTCGGCTACCGGACAGCCTCGCCCACTCCATGCCGTCTATCAAACCCCCGATGTTCCCACGCAGATGCTAGTGCTGGCCGAAGCCCCGCTCACCGCACCGGTGCGCCTCACCTCGCAAGGCGCCGTCGCCGACTCCAGCGGCAACGAGGTCACCCTCGACCGCGTCGTCACGCCCTCCACGCCGGCCGATACCGTCACGACACGATTTGTGGACTTCCTGCCGCCGCGCCGCTCTCCGGCTGATTCAGTCCTCCTTCTCCGCCCCGACGCCCGTCCCGGCGTCCGCTTTTCGCAGCCCCTGGATTCGACCGCGTTCCGAACCCGCGTGACGGTGACCGGGCCCAGCGGCGCGCTGGCCTACACCACCACGACCGATGACGGCGTGCGCTACGACCTTCATCTCGTGGACGCACCGCGCATCTTCCGCATCGAGGTAGCCGGAGCCGACACAACGTTTGTGCGCCGCTTCGCCATGCCCGGCCCCGATGCCCTCGGTGCCCTCCTCGGACGCGTGAACGCGCCAGACGGCGCGGCGGTGCTCCTCGCCGCCTACCCCGAACAAGGACTACCCTTCACTACTCGCGCGCAGGCCGATGGCGCCTTTGCGTTGACCAACCTCCCGCCCGGCTCGTACCGCCTGCGTCTCGTCCTTGATGCGAATGGCAACGGGCGTTGGGACGGCGGGCGCCTCACCCCCTACGAACCGCCCGAGCCATTGCGCTGGCTCGCCGAGCCAGTACGCGTCCGCGCACGATGGGAGACCGAGGTGGAATCGAATGAGCTGCTTATCGGTTCATCGGGTGACTGAACGCACACCGACGGCCCCGCCATGACTCGACCTCCCGATCCCCTTCAGCCCGTCCTCACCGCCGAGGCCATGCGCACGGCCGACCGCCGCACGATGGAGGAGGTGGGCGTGCCGGGGCGCGTACTGATGGAAACGGCGGGCCGCGCGTCGTGCAACGCCATCGAAGAACGATTCGGCAGGATGGCCGGTCGTAATGTGCTCGTGCTGGCAGGCAAGGGCAACAACGGCGGCGACGGCCTCGTGGTGGCACGGGTGCTTCGCGCACACGGGGCGGAGGTCCGCGTCGTCACGCTCGCCTCGGAGGACAACGCCACGCTCGATACCACGGCCAACCTTCGTACGCTGTACCATCTCGCCGAATCGGACGACCACCTCCGTGTCGATCCCTTCGAGGACATCCGGCAACTCAGCGCCGCGCATCCGCCGGATCTTGTCGTAGACGCGCTGCTCGGCATCGGCGTAGCGGGGGCGCTGCGCGCACCGGTGGATACGCTCGCGGCGTGGATGAATCGGCAACCTGCGCCGGTCGTGGCCCTCGACGTGCCCACTGGCCTGAACAGCGATACCGGTGCCTCCAGTGACCAGGCTGTCCGTGCCGACCTGACGGTGACGATGGCGGCGCTCAAGGCAGGCCTCCTACTGGGCGACGGGCCCACGCACGCCGGGCAGATCGAAGTGGTCGAGATCGGGATTCCGAGCGCGCTGCTGCACGAGGTCGCCCCGGCCGTGCGGGCTACCGACGCCTGGGTCACACAGACGCTGCCCCGCCGTGCAGTTGACGCGCACAAGTACAGCGCGGGGCGCGTGCTTGCGGTCGTTGGCTCGCGGGCTTTCACCGGCGCCGCCGTACTGGCTACCGCCGCTGCGTACCGGGCCGGTGCGGGCGCAGTGGTCTGCTGCACGCCACAGAGCGCGCAGGCCACCGTGGACGCGCACAACATCGAGGTGATGGTGGACGCGCAGCCGGAAACGGATGACGGCACCCTTGCTATCACTGCGTACGATGGGATCGCCACGCGCCTGCCCGACACCGATGCGGTGCTGATCGGCTGCGGGCTCGGGCGTCCCGCGGAGACGCAGCGCCTCGTCCAGGCCCTCCTCCGTCGCCTCTCGTGCCCGACGGTCCTCGATGCCGATGGGCTGAATGCCTTCGCGGGACGCGCCGACAAGCTCGCGGAACGGGGCGATGCACCGCTCGTGTTGACGCCCCACGTCGGCGAGTTGCGGCGGCTGGCTGGAGACGACTTGGATCTCGCGGATCGCCTCGCCGTGGTCCATACCTGGGCCGCCGCGTGGAACGCCACGCTCGTGCTCAAAGGCATGCCGAGCGTCGTAGGGACGCCAGAGGGCCAGGTCTTCATCGGGCCGCCGGGCGAGCCGGGCCTCGCCACCGCCGGAACAGGCGACGTGCTGGCGGGCCTGACGGCGGGCCTGCTCGCACAGGGCCTCGCCACCGCCGAGGCGGCCGTGTGCGCGCTGCACATCGGCTCGGCTGCCGCAGCCTGGTGGCGCCGATCCTGCGCCGCACCCTCGATGCTCGCCAGCGATCTGCTGGCCGCCGTGCCGGTCGTCCTCTACGAGTCCTTTCGCGCCTGATTCGATGGATCGCAGACTCGCGCTCGGCTGGACCCTCGCTATCGCCATCGGCTGCTCGCTCCCGGGCAACGCCCTGCCGGTGTCCGTCTGGCTCTCGTTCGACAAGGTGCTGCATCTGCTGGCGTTTGCAGGCTTCGGCTGGCTCTGGCTGCGTGCCTATCCCCACGCCGCCCGGGCGGTCCTCCTCAGTGGCCTCCTGTTTGCCGTTGGTACAGAAGTCTATCAACACCTGATGCCCATCGGGCGGTTCTTCGACCCGATCGATGCGCTCGCCGATGCCCTCGGCCTGCTCATCGGGCTCGGCGCCGCACGCTGGCACCAGCGCGATACTCGTCCTAACGCCCGCTTTAGTCCGCCAGAGGCCTAGCCGATACCTCGCGCGCACCGTGGATTTCAAGGAATCGATCTCATGCGCGAAGGGGCCGACAATGCCAACGTTGAACTAGGCGCGATGCTGGCCGTCGTCGTCCTGTTGGCCGTGATCCGCATCGTCGGCACGTTCACGGGCGACGATGCGGCACCGGAGGACCTCGCGCAGCATGCCGTGTCGCTCGATGCACCCGCCCCTACTCCCGAGCCCTCCTCGGCCGACTCCGTGCCGCGGGTACTGGACGAGGCGATGCCGCTGGGCGACTCCCTCCAGACCGCAGCCGTGGATCTAACGCGGGAGGGCACGAAGACCCCTGAGACCGAGACACCCGACGCTGCCCCCCCCGTGGTCGCCATCCGTCCCCCTCCACCGCCAAGCGTGGACCTGTCTGCCTTGATCGACTCCACGGAGGAGGCCGAGTTGATTGCCGAGGCTACGCGGGAGTTGACACTCTCGTCGCCCGCACTCCGCTCGGCGGTTCCCCCGATGAACGCGCCCCCCCCTCCAGCGCCCACCCGTCCGCCACCGCCTCTTGAAGAACCGGCCACAGCCGAGCCAGAGCCGGAGATTTTCGAGCTGGTGGAGAACATGCC
>JABDIZ010000308.1 GCA_013003465.1 Rhodothermaceae bacterium | reverse complement strand
ATCATGACGCCGGTGTACCTGACGAGCACCTACGTGCAGGAGGCGCCTGGTGACCATCAGGGCTACGAGTATGCCCGCGTCTCTAACCCCACGCGGACGGCGCTCGAAGGCAACCTCGCCGCGCTCGAAGGGGCCGCCCATGGCATCGCCTTCTCCTCCGGAGTGGCCGTGCTCGATGCCATTCTGAAGACGCTCAAGCCGGGCGACCATGTCGTCTCGACCGATGACCTCTACGGCGGCTCGTTCCGCCTCATGCGGCAGGTCTTCGAGCCTTTCGGGCTCCGCTTCACCTTCACGGACCTGGCCGACCGGGATGCCGTCGCCGAGGCGTTCACGCCGGAGACGCGGCTGCTCTGGATCGAGACGCCGACGAACCCGCTGCTCAAGATCTTTGACATCGCGGCCCTCGCCGATTTCGCCCACGCAGAGGGCGCGGCCGTGGCCGTGGACAACACGTTTGCTTCGCCGTACCTCCAGCAGCCGCTCGCCCTCGGCGCCGACCTCGTCATGCACTCCACGACGAAATACCTCGGCGGCCACTCCGATGTCGTCGGCGGCGCGGCCATGACCAACGACGACGCCTGGGCCGAGAAGCTCCGCTTCCTCATCAAGAGCGCAGGCGCCGCACCGGGGCCGCTCGACTGCTTCCTGCTCCTGCGGGGCACCAAGACGCTGCACCTGCGGATGGAACGCCACTGCCAGAACGCGGCCGCCGTGGCCCACTTCCTCCGCGATCATACAAGGGTCGGCCATGTGCGCTGGCCCGGCTTCGCCGATCATCCGGGCCACGCGATCGCCGCAAAACAGATGCGCGACTTCGGCGGCATGGTGTCGTTCACGTTGAAGGATGACGCCCTGGAAAAGGCCAACCGTGTGATGGCGGCTACGAGGATCTTCGCCCTCGCCGAGAGCCTGGGCGGCGTCGAGAGCCTGGTTTCGCATCCGGCGAGCATGACGCATGCCTCGATTCCGGCGCACGTCCGGCAGGCCAGCGGGCTCTCGGACTCGCTGATCCGCCTCTCGGTTGGCGTGGAAGATGAAGCCGACCTCCTCGCCGACCTTGACCGGGCGCTGAGTGCGGCCTGAGCGCGCCGCTCTTACCTTCCCTCGCTTCTATTGCGTGTTGTGTGTTGCGTACGAGCGACCGCTCGCACTCGATACGCAATACGATCCGCCAGGACGGCGAAGCCCAATACGCAATACGAACCATGGAAAGAACCACCGCCAAAAAGCGGGTCAACAAGATCGCCCTGTCGCGCTTCGAGCAGTGGGCCCTGCCGCGTATGGCGCGGGCGCTCCCCGCGTGGGTCACGCCCGACGCGCTGACTGGCGTCGGGCTCCTCGCGGCCGTCGGGATCGGGATCGGCTACTGGCTAAGCGGGATCAGCCTCAACTGGCTCTGGCTGGCTAACGTGTGCCTCGTCATTCACTGGTGGGGGGACTCGCTCGATGGGACGCTCGCGCGCGTGCGGCGCATCCAGCGCGAGCGCTACGGCTTCTACGTGGATCACCAGAGCGACGCCATCTCGGCGCTGCTCATCTTCGGCGGCCTCGCCCTCTCGCCGCTCATGGAACCGCTCATCGCGATGGCGCTGCTCGTCGGCTATTACCTGCTGATGATTATGGTGAGCCTCATCACCATCGCGCGGGATGTGTTCAAGATCTCGTTCGCGGGCCTTGGGCCGACAGAAGGGCGCATCATGCTGATCAGCGCCAACACGCTCGTGTGGGCGCTGGGCAATCCCCTGATCGGCGTAGCCGGCCAGTCGTTTTCGCTGTTCGATCTGATCGGGCTTGGCGGCACCGCGTTGATGCTGATCACCTACATCATCAACAGCCTCCTGGAACGGGCCACACTGGCCAAGCTCGATCCTCCACCGGAACCGAATCCTGAGCCCTCGGCCGCTCCGTCTGTTCCTCAGGAAGCCGTCGTAGACGAAGGCGGACGTGGCCTTTGAGACGGTAAAAGTGGGAAGTGAGACAGCAGTCAGTCCCAGAGTTTCTCACTTCCTATTTGTCGCTTCTCACTTCCACCTGTACCGTCATGGCATCACCGGGCTGAACACGGCCTTCGCGGAGCACGCGCGCATACCACCGCGCCCAACCGGGTCGCCGCTCCTCGTCGATGCGCCGGTAACCCTTCTCGCCTTTGAAGTAGGCAGCGATGGTGGTGCACGGCGTGACCGGCTTGGTGAGTTGGAGTAGCGGCCCCCCGCTTCCACCGAATTCGAGCACGGTCTCAGCCGTGAGGTGCCCCCAGTCGAGCCCGGTGAGGGTCAGGTTCTCGCCGATGGCGCCGGGAAAGACGGGGTGCCCTTCGTCCTGCAACGCCAGCAACCGCTCCAAGCTGTAGAGGCAGACGGCCCGTTCGGGTCCGCCGTGGATCTTCGGATGGTTGACGGCATCGCCCTCCAGACCCTGTGCGCCGATGCGTGCCTCCGCGACCGCCCGCTTCGGTACCCCGCCGTTGGAGACATTGATCTGGACGATGTGCGGCATAGAGCGCGTGGACAGCGGAGTGCCCCCATGATACGCCGATCTGCTCAACCCGGGCAGAGGTTGCCGAACCTTGAGGCGAGCGAATCGAGGTAGAGCTGCACGCCCGCGAGCGCCTCCGCCGAGAGTTGCGGAAAGGCAGGCATGGCGCCCCGCCCGTTTCGTCCGATCACGATCACACTGTCGCACCCGATGATGGGGTCCGGATGGACGGATCCGCCCGCGCCGAGGAGGCCGTGGCACCGCTGGCAGTTCTGCACAAAGACCTGCTCCCCGAAGGCCACCGTGATGGGATCGAGCGGCGGCGGAATGCTCTGCGGATCCGGGATGGGGTTCGGATCAAGCAGGTTGCACCCGACGATCAGCACCCACGCAAAGAGGACGACCGCAAGCCACCAGGGGGATGTACGATGTGCCCTCATACCGCCTCCACCTGGATCCGCGGCCATGCATTGATGCCGTCCGCGATGGTGGTATCCGTCTCGGGCTGCTCATTGCCGAGCGCATCCACGGCGCGCAGTTGCAGGGTGTGCGGCCCCGGCGCGAGGTCGAGTACGGCGCGCCACTTGACCCACACCGAGCGGAAGGGGAACGTCCGTCCCTCCATCACCTGCAAGGCGCTGGCGACCAGCGGCTCGGCCGCACTGATTTCCTCCAGCGATACGATTTCAACCGGCATGAACGCGCCACCGTCCACGGCCAGTTCGACGCGCTCGATGGGCGCGAAGCCACTCACCGCAAAGCCGACGGCTTCCACGCGCCCCGCTCCGATGGTAGCCGCCTGAAGCGGACGTGTAATCCGGCTCACCGTACGCGTGACGCCGTCGTCATCGAACCCAGCGTCCTGGTACGTCCCGAACGCCGCATCGGAGGCCGTCGCCTCGACGCGGGTCAGCCATTTGACGTTCTTGAAGCCGTACATCTCGGGGACGATCAGACGCACGGGCGCGCCATGCTCAGGCCGGAGCGGTTCGCCGTTGAGGTGCGTCACGAGCAACGGACCAATCGTGTCTTCCGCATCGAACACTCGTGCGAGCGTGAGGTTGTTGGCGAACCCGTCGTCCCCGAAGAAACGAAGCCGCCGCGCCTGGTTGATGTCAACTCCAGCCCGGTCAAGGAAGGTGCGCAGAGGTACGCC
>JABDIZ010000274.1 GCA_013003465.1 Rhodothermaceae bacterium | reverse complement strand
GGCGTAGAACCCCTCCACGACGTCGGAGCGGTCGCCAGAGGCCACCACCTGACCGTCGTTGTTGGTCGGGATGCCGCCCATGGCGTAGTGGCACGTCGGCGCGACCGGGATGGGCTGCTTGACGGGGTCGATGCCGAGGTAGACGCGGGAGAACGTGCTGATCTCGGGCAGCTTGTGCTCCAGCACGTCGGAGCCGACGTGCGTCATGTCGAGCACGACGTGGTCATTGCCGTTGACGCCGCGGCCCTCGCGGATCTCCTTGTAGATGCACTGGCGCACCATGTCGCGCGGGGCGAGGTCCTTGACCGTCGGCGCGTAGCGCTCCATGAACCGCTCGCCCTCCGAGTTGCGCAGGATGCCGCCCTCGCCTCTGGCGCCCTCGGTGATGAGGATCCCGAGGCGGTAGAGGCCGGTGGGGTGGAACTGGATAAACTCCATGTCCTCCAGCGGGATGCCCCGGCGCAGCGCGATGGCGAAGCCGTCGCCCGTGCCCGCGTGCGCGTTGCTGGTCGTCTTGAACGCGCGGCCGTAGCCGCCCGTCGCGAAGCAGGTGATCTTGGCGTGGAAGGTGTGGACCTCGCCGGTCAGGATCTCGTACGCCACGCACCCGGCCACAGGCCCGTCGCCCTCGCGGATGAGGTCGAGCACCTGGTACTCGTCGTAGAAGTTGACGTTCTTCTTGACGCACTGCTCGTAGAGCGTGTGCAAGATCATGTGGCCCGTGCGGTCGGCCGCGTAGCACGCGCGCCGGACCGGCGCCTCGCCGAAGTTGCGCGTGTGCCCGCCAAAGCGGCGCTGCGCGATCTTGCCCGCCTTGGTGCGCGAAAAGGGCACGCCGTAGTGCTCCAGCTCGATGATGGTGCGCGGCGCGTCCTGGCACATCTGCTCGATGGCGTCCTGGTCGCCCAGGTAGTCCGAGCCCTTCGTGGTGTCGAAGGCGTGCCAGAGCCAGTGGTCCTCCTCCTCGTTGCCGAGCGCGGCGCCGATGCCGCCCTGCGCAGCGCCCGTGTGGGAGCGGAGCGGGTGGAGCTTGGAGACGACGGCCACGTCGGCCCCGCCTTCGGCGGCGTAGAGGGCGGCCATGAGGCCTGCGCCGCCGGCGCCGACGATGACGATGTCGTGGGAGAACGTCATGGGTGGGATCCGCCAGAGGCGGGGTTTGCGCTAGTAGTTGAGCCCAGCGACGATAACGGAGTAGGCACCGATGACGAAGAGCACGAGGGCGACCGTCCAGGACAGCGCCGAGAGCCCGACGCGCAACATGTCGTTGCGCACGTAGTCGGTGATGATGTTGCTGAGCCCGTAGAACCCGTGGTGCAGCGCGAAGGCGAGGAAGAGGAGGTTGAACGCCTTCCAGAGCCCGGCGTAAACGGGGTCGGCGAGCCTCAGCATGAGCACGTCGTAGGACGTGACGCTCGCGCCAGAGGCCTCTGGCGTGGCGTCCTGCACGGGCGCGATGGGGGTCTCGGTCGCGGCCTCGCCGAAGGCGTCGCCACCGGCCCCCTCGGCGGGCGCCCGCCGCATGCGCGTGCGCATCTCGCGGACGGCCTCGACGGCCTCGGGTTGATACACAGGGCCCTGGCCCTGCTCGAACGCCTCCGCCGTGACCACGTTGTGCGCGATGCTGGCCGTGGTGCGGTCGTAGTGCTGCACCCAGAAGTGGGTGATCAGCAGGAAGACGAGGAAGGTGCCCGTGATCCGGTGGAGGAACCACTGGAACGCGCTGGAGCGGGCGGTCGCGCCGTACTTGCTAGCCATGTCAGCCTGCGGAAAAGTGGTTGACGAGGGCGGCGATGGAGGGGTAGCCACCGACGGCGAAGAGGACGGCGGCGATGGCGCCGAGCGACCAGAAGAGCTTTTTCTGGTTGGGGCTCCAGCCCACGAAGTCGATCAGCACGATGCGCATCCCGTTGAGCGCGTGGTAGATCACGGCGCCGAGGAGCAGGAACTCGCCGACCTTGAAGATGGGCGCGTGGTACGACGCGATGAGGGCGTTGTACGCCTCGGCGTTGGTGATCGCCTTGAGGCCCCAGATGTGGACCACGAGGTAGCCGACGAGGGCGAGCCCCGTGAGGCGGTGGAGGATCCACGCGAACATGCCGACGCGGAGCTTGTAGCTCTGCACCGGCTTGGGCGTGTACGCGAGCGTGCCCGACGCGTCTTCGACGGCTGTGGCCATACCGAGGGAGGGGGGTTAGGAGCCAGTGGAGAGAAGCTACCGAGGCCCGTGCACCAAGTTTCAGTCTAAAGTGAAAGTTCCACGCGAGGGCCGTGGAACCGCTATCGAGAAGGTAGCACGGGGCCCCGCACGATGCCCCGGCCTCTAGCGCCAGAGGCCGCTCAGGCACGCCTCGGAATCACGCACGCGGTCTCGTAGTCTCACGGGCCCGCCCGCCACCGTCCTATG
>JABDIZ010000273.1 GCA_013003465.1 Rhodothermaceae bacterium | reverse complement strand
GGGCCGCTTTTCTGTTGGTGATCGCGCGAAAGTTTAGCGGAGGAGCGTGAGACGCTGTGTGGCCGTGCGCCCCTCCGCCGTCAGCCGGGCGAGGTAGACACCGCTCGGCAGGTGGCTTCCGTCGAAGGTGGCCGTGTGGGTACCAGGTTCGTGCGCACCAGCGGCGAGGACGGCCACGGCCCGGCCGAGGGCATCATAAAGCGTCAGGCGTGCATCCGAGGGGGTGTCCAGTGTGAAGCGTAGTGTGGTCTGTGTGCGGAACGGGTTGGGGTAGGCGGCTTCAAGCGTGAACGCCGCGCCAGGTGCCGTCGGTTCGTTCGCCACAATGGCATCCAATTCGAACACATACAGGCCGTCGCTGATATCTGAGGCAATGAATTTGCCCGACGCGAAGTACGGGTAGACGGTCCACGCTCCGCCTGACTCGTGGTACGCAATCTCGACCGGATTCTCGGGATCGTGCGCGTCCCACACGCGGACCCCCTCGTCGTAGTGGCCGATGTAGATCACATCGTCTTTGCCGTAGCAGTTGTGCACGACCGCGTTCGGGTTCACGATCAACTCGGCGACGAGCGTGGCGTTCTCTGGGTCCCGGACATCGAAAGCGCGCGTCCAGTTGCCTGAAGAGCCGATCTCGTCTCCGATAAAAACGTGGCTCCCGTCCTCCGTCGAGCAGATGTTGTGCGCGCCGCTCCCGGGGTAGTTGAAGTTGGCAATCAGGCTTGGATTGGACCGATCCGCCAGATCAATGATATCAATCCCTTGGCCGAGGATAGCGGCCGCGTACAGCGTGTCACCGCGCACCAGGACATCATGATAGTAGTACGGCTCGTAGGTACCGACCAGTTGGGGGTCCATCGGGTCGGGGTTGAGGGCGTAGATGCGCAGCCCACCCGCACCGTCGCCGCCAACGGTGTAGAGGTAATCGCCTGCGATGGCAATGTTATGGGGGCCGAGGGCGTCGTGTGTGGCGACCTGCACGGGGTTGCTCGGATCGGTCAGATCGATGATTTGAATCGGCCCGACGTTGTGCGAGAGGTAGGCGTGGTGGCCGTATACCTTGACATCGAAGGAATCGCCGAGGCCGTCTACAAAACCCACTTCCACCGGGGTAGCGCCTGAAATATCGATGATGCTGAGGCCCTGACCCGACACGCAGAGCAGAGCATATTCCGTGTCGTCTGGAGCCGTGTAGCCCCAGAGGTCGGCGTAATTCGCATTGTGTGGGTTCAAGGCCCCCACCAGCGTGAGACCCTCGCTGGGTTGCGCCGCAAGCGGAACAGCGGAGAGGCTGAACAGCAGCGTGAGAGTGACGATGACCGTGAAGCGCATACGAAAGTCAATCGGTTGGCAGGGCTACGATACAGCCGATAGGCCCCAGACGTTCAAGGGGTACCGGCGAAATGCCCTGTTCAGGCGAGCGCGATCTTGAGCGAGAGATCGAGGGCGCACACCGAGTGCGTCAGGGCGCCGCTGGAGATGAAGTCCACACCCGTGGCCGCGATGGCCGTGACCGTATCCAGCGTCACGTTGCCCGAGGCTTCCGTTGCGAAGCGCCCATCGATGCGACGGATGGCTTCCGCCAGCATCGTCGTGTCGAGGCCCGCATCGGTGGGGCGGGCCATGTTGTCGAGCAGCACGCGATCCACGCGGCCCACGCGCAGCACGTCCTCCACTTCATCTAGCGTACGCGTCTCGATCTCGATGGGAAGCGTTCGTGCCTGCGCGTCGAGATACGCGTGTGTGGCCTGGATGGCGGCCTCGATTCCGCCCGCGGCCGCGATGTGGTTGTCCTTGATGAGCACCATGTCATAGAGGCCGGTGCGATGGTTCTGGGCCCCGCCGAGGCGCACGGCCCACTTGTCGAGGAGCCGCAAGCCGGGGACCGTCTTGCGCGTGTCGAGGATCGTGGCGGGCCGCGCGGCTTCGGCCATGCGGTGCGCCGCCGTAGCGATCCCACTCATGCGCTGCATCAGGTTGAGCGCCAGCCGCTCGATCATCAGGATGGACCGCGCCGCCCCCTCGACCGCGCCAAAGACCGTCCCGTGCGTCACTAGGTCGCCGTCGGCGGCCGCCCACGTCACCGCGAGGGACGGATCGACGGCAGAAAAGGCCCGCTCGGCAACCGCCAGCCCCGCCAGCACGCCGTCCTCCTTCGCCAGAAAGTGCGCTGTGGCACGGCAGTCGGCGGGAATCGTGGCGAGCGTGGTCACATCGCCAGGGCCTATGTCTTCGGTGAGCGCACGCGCGAGCAGCACGTCGAGGTCGGCAGCAGGGATCGAATCGGGAAGCGGGAGCATCAGCGGAGTTCGCGGCGGATGACGAGTTTAAGGCCGGACCACGTGGCATCCACGGCGCAGACTTTCACGTCCACGAGGCCAAGGGGGAGCGCGATGGCGCGAATAGTGTCTTCGGTGACATCGGTCGGCACCTTCGAGGCCCGCTTCGGCCAGGACACCCAGACCATACCGTCGCGTGCGATCTGATCGCGGTAGCGCAGCAGGGCGTCGGCGAGCGCATCTGCCTCGGTGGCGAAGAGGTGCACAAGGTTCGCGCCTACTGCCGTGTCAGCGAAGACTACGCCTTCGGGCAGGGGATGGGTGAGGGCGGCGTACTCTTCAGGGGGATTGACTAGCACCGCGCAGAAGTCTGGTTTGTAGCCGAGCTTCTTCCACAGCGGCGTTCCCGAGTACCCCGTGCTCACGCCGCCTCCGCAGCCGTCTCAAACGCCGCGCGCACGACCTCCGGTGCGGGAACCGGGCGGCCGCGCTCGGTATCGACGAAGCAGAGCACCACGCGGCCGGTGGCAAGCACGGCTTCCTCGCCTGTACGCCGCACGGTGTAGTCAATGGGCACGCGCACGCGCGGCAGTTCGGCGAAGACCGTCTCGATCTCCAACAGGTCGTCGTAGTAGGCCGAGGCGCGGTAGCGGAGCGTAGCCTCGACTACTGGCATGATGATGCCGCCGTCTTCGAGCGACTTGTAGGGCAGCCCGACGGACCGCAGCGCCTCGGTGCGCGCCTCCTCGAAGTAGTCGAGGTAGTGCGTGTGGTAGGCGACGCCCATCGGGTCGCACTCCCGGTAGCGGACGCGCCGCGTGTAGGTATAGGTGGGAAGGGCCAAGGGGCAGGACGTGAAAAGGTAGAGGTGAGAAAAGGCAGGTCGGGGATGGGAGGCCTAACGAGAAGCCCTTTCCAGCTAGTTACTTCTCACTTGCCACTTCCTGCCAAGCGCCCATGGCGTCGAACTTGGCGAGGCGCTCGGCGAGCAGCACCTCGTCCGGTTTGGTCGCGAGGTCGTCGAGGTGGCGCGCGACGGCGGTGCCGACGGCCTCGAAGGTAGTGGCCGGATTGCGATGCGCCCCGCCGACGGGTTCGGGAATGATCTCGTCGATCACGTTGTGTTCGATGAGGTCTCCGGCGGTGAGCTTGAGTGCGCGCGCGGCATCCTCCTTGTGGTCCCAATTGCGCCACAGGATCGAGGAGCAGCTCTCGGGCGAAATCACGGAGTACCACGCGTTTTCGAGCATCAGCACGCGGTCGCCTACGCCGATGCCGAGCGCGCCGCCGCTCGCGCCCTCGCCGATGACGAGGATGACGATGGGCACGGGGAGCCGTGCCATCACGAGCAGGTTGCGCGCGATGGCCTCGGCCTGTCCGCGTTCTTCGGCTTCGAGGCCAGGGTAGGCCCCTGGCGTATCGAGCAGCGTGACGATAGGCTTGCCGAACTTGGCGGCCATCTCCATCAGGCGCTTGGCCTTGCGGTAGCCCTCCGGGTTGGGCATACCGAAGCGACGCTCCTTGCGCTGCTTGGTGTCGCGGCCCTTCTGGTGGCCGAGGACCATCACCGTCCGGTCGGTGGAGCCGTAGCGCGAGCCGCGGAAGGTGGCGAAGCCGCCTACGAGTGCGCGGTCGTCGCTGAAGAGCCGGTCGCCATGGAGTTCGCGGAAGCCCGACGTGAGCGCGCCGATGTAGTCGAGCGTGTAGGGACGCTCGGGGTGGCGGGCGAGCTGGACGCGCTGCCACCGGGTGAGCCCACGGTAGATGGAGCTGCGCAGCGTCTCGACGCGCCGTTCCAGCGCTTCGATCTGCTCGGAAAGATCAACGGTGCCGTCTTCGGCCTGGAAGGCGCGCAACTCGCGCAGCTTGTTCTCCAGGTCAACGAGCGGCTTCTCAAACTCAAGGAGATAGGACATGGGAAAGGGCAGATACCGAAGAGCAACGAGACCGGCGTGGTTTAGCCGTCGTCTGTTGCCGTTCGTCCTTCCGAACGCGTCAACGCCCGAAGGAGGATTTCCACGTCAAGCATGAGGGACTGGTTGCGGGCGTAGAACCAGTAGGCCCGCTGCGCTTCTACAATCGAGACGGGGCGCTCCGGGATCGTATCCAGAATGGAGACCACGCCGGGAGCGAGGCCCCAGTCGGAAGGCGGGTGGGGACCGGACGGATCGAACCCGACGAGGGCTCGCTGCCCGGTCAGCACGCCCCGCATGAGGGCTGAGGTGCAGGTCAGGCGTCGGAGGTGCTGGCTTCCCGTCACCCGCGCCGAGAAGCGGAGGAGGGGATGAAGCGCGCTGCCCACGAGCGAGACCGGCACATCGAGCAGGCGGCGCGCCACCGCCGACCGCAGGGGCGCCACGGCCCGCTCGGCTTCGACGAATGGTACCGAGAAGTCCTCGATGGACGCCTTGCCGATGATCCGGTCGCGGTTGGACGCGAGGATCTTGAGTTGGATGGGCAGGTCGCGCAGTTGGCGCATGAAGCCCAGGATTGCCGTGTTGCTCAGCGAGTCGGCGGCGAAGACGACCTCATCGGCCTCCTGGAGACGCACGAGGTCACGGAGATGGCGCGGTGTGCCGAGATGGGGCGGCGCTGGCGCCTTGGCTGACGCACGCTCGCGCGAAGGCGCGTCGGAGACAAAGCCGAGCAGATGAACCATCGGGCGCATCCGGCCCCCGACTAGGCGTTGCAGTCGGCTGGCTTCGTGCGCCGAGCCAACGAGCAGCACGCGGCGGCTGCCTTGAACGCGGGTGCGGCGCACGAGGCGCCGGGCCAGCAGCAGCACCCCGGCCATCGTGAACCCGAGCAGCAGGACCCCACGGGAGAACGCAATCGTCTTGACGAAGAACGAGAGCGCGGCCACGCCCAGGAGTGCCCCTGCCAAGCCTGCTACCATCGGCCGGAGGCGGGGGCGCCGGTACCCTCCGGCCAGGGCGATCCCGAGGATCCCGGCAAGGGTGTAGGCCGGGAGCACGAGGGTATAGAACGAGGGTCGGAACGACGCGCTGGTTTGAGACGCCCACAGGGCTGTGCTCA
Organism: Rhodothermaceae bacterium; assembly: GCA_013003465.1. Lineage (GTDB taxonomy): Bacteria > Bacteroidota > Rhodothermia > Rhodothermales > Rubricoccaceae > JABDIZ01. The sequence continues at coordinate 4,098 of JABDIZ010000273.1, read as the reverse complement.
GCAGCATGGCGAGCAGCGCAAGGACAAAATCGGCGGCGGGCGCACGGAGGACGGTCGCACCCTGGCCGAGGAAGCTGAGCAGGGCGCGCACCACGATGCCCACGCGCAAGGCCAGCGCCAGGCCACGCGAGGCCAAGCGCCGCAGGAACCCGGCCTCGGTGTTGCCGCTCAGGTGCTTCTCCACGAAGCGGAGCATCGCGCCGTAGAAGAGGCGCACGTAGCGCAGTTCTCCCTTCTTGGTGCTCTCGCCCTTGTAGTGGATGATCTGGGTCTCGGGCGTGTAGTAGATCCGCCAGCCCGCCTGCTGGATGCGGTAGCACCAGTCGAGGTCTTCTCCGTACATGAAGAAGTGCTCATCGAAGAGCCCGGCGCCGCCATTGGCGTGGGGTGTGGGGGGGAGAGGAACACCATGTGCACCATTCCCTCCAACACTCATATGCTCAGCCTCCTCGCGCGAGGCATACAGCGCGGCCCGCCGCACCATCATGCAGGAGCCGGAGAGCGCATCGACCTCACACACCTCGTCTTTCGGCAAATACGTCAGGTTGTAGCGGCCGAAGGTGGGGCTGTGGTGGAACAGGCGGCTGAGGCCCGTCAGGCGGTAGAAGGCGACGGAGGGGGTCGGGAAGGCGCGGCGGCTCTCCGGGGCGAACGTGCCGTCCGGGTTGAGGATGCGGCAGCCAGCCGCGCCCGCTTCCGGGTGCGTGTCCATGAAACGGACCAGCTTTTGGAGCGTGTTCTCCTGTAGCAGCGTGTCCGGGTTGAGGATGAGCAGGTGCCGTCCGCGCGCCTCGCGGATGGCCTGATTATTGGCTCGCGCAAAGCCGACGTTGGTCTCGTTGGCGATGACGTGCACCTCGGGGAAGCGCTCCTGGACCATCGCTACGGAGCCGTCGGCCGAGTCGTTATCCACCACGAACGTTTCGACGCAGAGCCCGGCACTGGCCTCGGCGACCGATTCAAGCGCCTGCTCCAGAAACTCGCGCACGTTGTAATTGACGATGATGACCGAGACATCCGGCGTCTCGGCGACCGTCGCGCGGGTCGGCGCTGGGGAAAGGGAAGCGGCTCGCATGAGTGCCAAGATACGGCGCGGTGCGCAACACTACGCCTCCCGGTCTTTCACATCGGCAGGGGTTCCCCTCTTGGTTCCAGGGTGGGCCTGGCGCTAGCGCGCCGCGTGGGAAAGTGCCAGCGATGCGGCCGCAGCGTCCTCGGTAGCGTGGGGCGCCTCACTCGGCAGCGGAGCCTTGGCCACAGGCAGGAAGACCGTGAAGGTGCTCCCGCGGCCCGCCTCCGATTCGACCGTGATGTGGCCTGCCATCAGATGCACGAGTCGCTGCGTGATGGCGAGGCCGAGGCCATTGCCTTCGTGGCTTCGCTTGATGCCCCATGAGGCCTGCTTGAACTCCTGGAAGAGGTGCGGCAGAAAGGCTGCGTCGATGCCGATGCCGGTGTCGTGGATGGATACGAAGGCCTCCGCGTGGCCACCTGGCTTCCCACCGATCCCGAGTTGTACCGTCACGGTACCGCGTTCCGTGAACTTGATGGCGTTCCCGATCAGGTTGGTCAGCACCCGGCGGAGCGCCGAGGGGTCAGCCTGCACACACACGGGGGGGCTGGGTGGGATGAAGCGCAGCACGAGGTCTTTCTGCGTGGCGAGGGCGCGAAGTAGATCGACGACACCCTGAGCCTCCTTGCCGAGGTCCACCGCCTCGGAATTGAGCGAGATGGTGCCGCCTTCGAGTTGGGCCAGATCGAGGACCGAATTGAGGGTCGCGTAGAGCCGCTGCGCACCCTGCTCGATAACCTCGACGTATTCGCGCTGCTCGCCATCGACCTCCTCCGCGAGGATCTCTGCAAACCCCAGGATGGCCGTCAACGGCGTGCGCAGCTCGTGGCTCATGTTCGAGAGGAACGCTGTTTTGAGCCGCAGCATCTCTTCGGCCTGCTCCTTGGCGCGGAGGAGTTCACGCTCGTGGCGACGCTGGCCAGACACGTCGCGCGCGACCACACAGATCGCGTTCCGCGTGCCGTAGTGAATCAGGCTGGCGCTCACATGGACATCGATCACCGAGCTATCAGCCCGGCGATGGCGCCGCTCGCCGCTAACGAATTCTCCGGTGGTGTTCACATCGGCCGCCGCATCCAGCAAGGTGTCAGCCTGTTCCAGGGCCACATCGAATACGGTCATCGTCTTCAGCGCGTCGAGGTCATACCCGATGAGCGCACAGTAGGCGAGGTTGGCGTCGAGAAACCCCAGCGTTTCGGGGTCAAGGAGGTAGATGCCGTCGTGGGACTGCTGGACGACCGCGCGGTAGCGTGTCTCGCTATTGCGCAACCGAGCGAGCGCGTCGATGCGAGAATGCGCCGCCAGGTAGACGACGAAGAGTTCGAGCAACGCGGTGCCGGCGATCTGCTCACGCGGCAGCGCAGGCGTAGGGTCCAGCCACAGCGCGATCAGGACAAGGCCTCCACAGAACACGAACGGCCCGATGAGCGCCCGCGCCGTCTGGCTGGACACGCCGCCGCCCAGGCCGATGGAAGCGATGACCAGGAACAGGAAAAACGTGTAGGTGGTCTCGAAGTGGTTGGCGGCCACCGTCCCCACGGCCCACGCGATCAGGACGTAGAGGAGGCCATAGAGGCTGGCACGGAAGTGCCGGCGTACCCAGGCCACGCGGTACGACAGCAGCGCCGGGGCGAGTACCGCAGCGGCCATGGCGAGACGCACGGCGAGGGGGTCCGTGCCGAGCGTGCCGGTCCAGTTTCGCACCAGCCAGAGCACCAGGATGAGCCCCGCGGCCAGCAGGCAGAGCTGCCGGTAGACGCGGAGCGCATGGGGAGAAGGAGACGGTTCAGTGGTCTCCACGTGGGAGTCGGGCGAGGTGCGTGGAAGAGAGGACCCGTCCGATATCGGCCGTTGGTCCCTCATGCTTTAAGCATGTATGCCGGGATCAGCAGAGGCGCCGCAGTGGAGAGGCCCGACCAGGGGATGTTCGCCCGCCTTTCGTCATCTGATGAGGAGCCCGCCGGTACTTTTCTGCTTCACGCTCACCCTTCATGCCCAACGCCCTGTCGATCCGCCGCGAGGTGCGCGCCATGCTCTGGCTCGCGGCCCCGCTCACCCTCACGCAACTCGCGCAGATGGCGATGAGCTTCGTGGACGTGATGATGATCGGGCGGCTGGGGACGGCCTCGCTGGCCGGGGGCGTGCTCGGCTCGACCGTCTTCTTCACGCTGCTCCTCATGTGCATGGGCGTCGTGATGGCCGTCAACCCGATGGTGGCACAGGCCATCGGCGCAGGCGACGAGGTGGAAGTGGGGCGTTCGGCGCGGCAGGGCCTCTGGCTGGCGACGGCGCTCGGGGTGCCGCTTTTCCTGCTGCTCGGCTTCGCTGAGCCCGCCCTGCTCGCCGTGGGGCAGGACCCCGAGGCCGCAGCACTGGCCGCTGGATACCTCGGCGCCATCCGCTGGGGCATCCTGCCCAACCTGTGGTTCATCGCGCTGCGCGGCTTCTGCGAGGGCATGGAGCGCCCGCGCCCGGCCCTCGTCGTCATGCTCATCGCGGCAGGGCTCAACGTGTTTGGCAACTGGGTCTTGATGTTCGGCAAACTGGGCTTTCCGGCGCTGGGCCTCGAAGGAACCGGCTGGAGTTCGGCCTTCGTGATGACAGCGATGGTGGGAATGATCGGCGGCTACGTTCGGTGGGCGCCGGACCTGCGGCGCTTCCGCGTGTTCGCCGGGCTGCGGCGGCCCGACGCGGCGCATTTCCGTGCGCTCTTCCGGCTCGGCTGGCCGATTGGCGTGCAGTTTGGATTAGAGGCCGGGCTGTTTGCCGTGAGCACGCTCCTCATCGGGTTGTTTGGGACGACGGCGCTGGCAGCGCATCAGGTGGCGATCAACGCGGCCAGCGTGACGTTCATGGTGCCGCTCGGCATCGGCATGGCCGCGACGGTGCGCGTGGGGCAGGCCATCGGGCGCGGCGACGGGTCCGGGGCGCAGCGCGCGGGTTGGATCGCCATCGCGCTCGGCGCGACGTTCATGCTGGGCTCGGCACTGCTGTTCTGGTTCCGGCCCGAGTGGGTGGTCTGGATC
>JABDIZ010000264.1 GCA_013003465.1 Rhodothermaceae bacterium | reverse complement strand
ACTCGAACCTTCAACCCCCAGATCCAGAAACTGGTGCTCTGCCAATTGAGCTACCGGGCAATAGAGACGCGAAAATACGTATCGGCCGGTGCCGTGCCCAACCTCACCGGGATGTCTTTGCTGTTTCTTCCACGCCGTTCATAGAGCCAGGCGTGGCAGTGCCGCTGGCCCGAACGGCCAGGGCGTCTATGTCCTCAGGATGCGTCCCACGCCACGCCGCAATCTGGGCGATGATGCTGTCTCTGGTCCGGGCCGTGAGCGCATCGACATCGTCTGCTCCGAGACCCTCCGTGGAGATAGGCGGGAGCACCTTGAGGCGAGCGTGGATGGCGTTGCCGAACACCCAGCCATTCTTCGGCAGGGCGTCCCGTGTGCCGTCGAGGGCGAGCGGCAGGATCGGCACCCCTGCCTCGATGGCAAGGCGAAAGGCCCCCGTCTGAAAGCGCCGCACCCGGCCATCGCGTGAGCGGGTGCCTTCGGGGAAGAACATCACGGAGCAGCGGTGACGCAGGGTGCGCTGGGCGGTGACGAGCACGCGGGTACGGCTCGCTGTGTCTTTCCGGTCGACGGGGATGTCGCCCGCAAGCCGCATCAGCCAGCCGGCTACGGGGAGCCGAAACATCTCGGCCTTCGCCACCCACTTCATCTCCCAGGGCAACCGGCAGATGACCGGGATGTCGGCACTGGACTGGTGGTTGGCGACAACGACATACGGGTGACGCGGGTCGGCGGGGAAGTCGCCCTCGACGTGGACGTTCCAGAGCGGATTGACGCGCGTCATGGCGTTCCCGAGGAGCCGGAAGAGGCGGCCCGTCGTGTAGTGCGCCGGGTCGCGGTCGAAGAGACGGACGACGGCCAGGAGCGGGAGCCAGAGGAGGATGAGCCCTACCTCGGCGGCCCAGATCAGAGCAGACTGGATGGCTTTCATGCAAACGGTGTGGAAGCGGCGGGCAAACTACGCAGGAACCCTGCCGAAGTGCCGGGCTACACCTGACTCTCCCTCGCCTGCGCCGTCCCGATGGACCCGACCCTCATCGCCATCCTGCTCGTTCTCGCGGTTGCGACCGTCGTGGGAGTGCTCCAGGCACGCCGTCGGGACAAATGCCTCCGCCACTTCGACGGCTACCGCGTCACCCTCGGCGAGGCGGGCGGCGATCTCACCTGGGGCGACCTCGATGCCTACGCGACGGGGCTGGAGGTTCGCTACGTCGCGCCCGTTCACACGGATCAGGGACACCTCGAACAGTCGTTTTTGATCTACAAGGACCAGTATCCGAGTATCCACGCCATCTATCGCTACCCGCTCGGTCTCCCGCCGGACCAGCGAGCGCGCCGCGCCGAGGACCTCCGGCACACCGTCCATCCCTCCGTGTGGCGGCGGATGGCGCGGACGCTCCGCAACTGGCTCAGCATGGTCCGCGACTCCGTGCTTCAGGCGCTCAGCCTGGTGATCGGTATGGCGAAGTCGCGCTCGCCGGGCGGGGCGGTGATCGCCGGGCAGGAGGATAGCCTCCGGTCGCTCTCAAACGAAATCATCGGGTATACCGGCAACGCGTTCGACCCGCTGCTGGAGCGCCACCTCTCCCAGCGCGTCGTGGTCGAGGTCGGGCGCGACGGGGTGCGGCGGAGCTATTGTGGCTGGCTC
>JABDIZ010000233.1 GCA_013003465.1 Rhodothermaceae bacterium | reverse complement strand
CCCGAGGAGAGGGCGCTGTGCCACGTCGTCTCCACCGCATCGTCCCGAAACCGGTCCAGCGCGAGCCGCACGGCTGCTTCGTAGGACACCGGCTCGACATCGAAGAGGGCCATGCCCGACGGGTCGGTGACCACGACCTCGCTGCCGAGCCCGGCGATGAGCGGCCGCGCGACCGCCGTCGTCACCGGCGTGATGAGCCCGGCCCAGAGCGAGGAGAGCTTGGGCGTCAGGACGGGGACAGGCAGGACGAAGCGCTTGAGCCCACGGGCCTTGGCGTAGCCCTCGAACATGTCGGCATAGGTCAGCACTTCGGGTCCGCCGATCTCGATCACGCGACCGGTCGTCGCCGGGAGGGTAAGGGCGTCCATCAGGTAGCAGAGCACGCTGCGGACGGCGATGGGCTGCGTCCGCGTGCGGACCCACTTCGGCGTAATCAGCACCGGAATGCGCTCAACGAAGTGGCGGATCAACTCGAAGGAGGCACTTCCGCTTCCGACGATGACCGCCGCCCGAAACTCCGTCAGGGCTGGGCCGTGTTCGCGAAGCACGTCGCCCGTTTCCAGGCGGCTCTGGAGATGCGTCGAGGTGGTGCCTTCCGGGGGTTCGATGCCTCCGAGGTAGAGCACCCGGCCGACTCCGGCCACCTTGGCCGCTTCGCCGAAGTGACGGGCCGCTTCGCGGTCCCGTTCCTCGAAGCCGTCCCCGGCTGCCATCGAGTGGATGAGGTAGTAGGCAGCGTCGACGCCTTCCAGGGCCGCGCGCAGCGTATCCGGCTTCAGCACATCGCCCTGGACGATCTCGACGGCGTCCTCCCAGGGTACACCGCGCAGCCGATCCGGGTCGCGGACGAGGCAGCGCACGCGGAAGCCGCGCTCCGCCAGCCGCGGTGCCAGGCGACCGCCGATGTAACCGGTGGCCCCCGTGACGAGAATAAGGGGAGAGGAGTCAGACACGGGGAGAGGAGGGTTGGTGGGCGGCCCCACTGGGACGAGGGTGGAGGAGTCGGGGTTCTGCCTCGGGGAACGGAGACGGGTAGGCGCGGTAGAGGAGCCGCCCCGCTCCTGCGTCCGCTGCTGCCTTGATCCGCGTTCTCCCGCTTCTGCTCTCGCTCGTACTGCTCGCCGCGTGTGCATCCGATGACCGCGAGCAACTCGTCGTCTACTCGCCGCACGGCAAGGAACTGCTCGAAGCCTACGAAGCGGCCTTCGAGGCCGAGCACCCGGACGTGGACGTGGTCTGGCTCGACATGGGCGCGCAGGATGCCTACGACCGTATCCGCACCGAGCGCGTCAATCCGCAGGCGAGTCTCTGGTGGGGCGCCCCGCAGACGCTCTTTATGCAGGCCGCCGCCGAAGGGCTCCTTGCTCCCTACACGCCGACGTGGGTCGAGGCCGTACCGCCCGAGGCGCGCGACCCCGAGGCCCGCTGGTTCGGCACCTACTTCACGCCCGAGGTCGTCGCCTACAACACCGAGGCGCTCGACTCGACCGCTGTGCCGACCGACTGGGACGCGATGCTCGATTCCGCCTGGGCCGACCGCATCGTGATCCGCTCGCCGCTTGCTTCCGGCACCATGCGGACGATTTATGGCGCGATGATCCTTCGCCAGCCAACCGTTGAAGAGGGCTACCGCTGGCTCGCGCGCCTCGATCAGAACACCAAGGCCTACACCGCCGACCCAACGCAACTCTACCTCAAGCTCGCGCGCGGGGAGGGTGACCTGACCCTCTGGAATATGCCCGACATTGCCCTGCAACGTGACGAGAACGGCTACCCCTTCGGCTACCTCGTCCCGGCCGGGGGCACGCCCATTCTCGTGGATGCCATCGCCGTCGTGGCTGATGCGCCGAATCCAGAGCGGGCGCAGCAGTTCTACGAGTTCGTCACGACGACGGACGCACTCATCGAGCAGGCCCGCGCGTACCACCGCATCCCCGCCCGCTCCGATGTTCCGCCCGACAGCCTCCCCGGCTGGATGACGGCGCTCGACCTCCAGCCCATGCCGCTCGACTGGGCGCGCCTCGCCACCGAAGGGCCAGACTGGATGCAGTACTGGGACGAGAACATACGGGGGCGCGGCGCCGAGTACCTCGCCGAGCACGGTGGCGAGTAAGCTTCATGCGGGCGCGATTGTCGCCCCGAGAATGGGGCCGACGCGACCCTCCTGCACGTAGGCTACCACGCGTACATCGTCTGGGCTCAGGCCTTCCGGCAGTGTCAGCACGCGAAAGCCCGACGTGGCCTCGACCGTGTCGAAGGTACGCACGATGTTCGTGTGGTGAAGCGTACGTCCCCGGTTCTCGCCACGAGCGACGGCCTGCTCGCCCGTGCGCTGGACGAGGGCGAGATGCAGCACAGCCTCATCCGGGGCACTCCCGACCGTGTAGGAGGCACGGAGACCTTCATCCTCTGGTTGCACCGTCAGTGTGATGCCAACCTGATCCGTCTCGGAGAGCGCCGTGTTGATGGCCTGATTCGCCTGCATCCGCCGCGAGCCGACGAAGCCCTCCGTGCCGTCTACGACCAGTTGTGGGGTATAGACGCGTCCGTCGAGGGTGCGCGCGTAGGCTCGCTGCCGCTCGGAGAATGCGTCGCGGGAGTAGGGATCGCGCCAGCCGAGGTCGTTCCAGTAGTCCACATGGAACGAGAGCGCGATCACACCGTCGCGCTCGGCCAACTCGCTGAGCAGCGCATCGGCAGGCGGGCACGAGGAGCAGCCTTCCGAAGTGAACAACTCGGCGACGGCGCCCGGCGCCCGCACGTCCTCGGAACGCTCCGCGACAGGCTGGGTCGGGGATGCTGAGGGTTCCAGAGGGGGCATGGGATCGGCCGCGCACGCGGCAAGCACCAAGGCGACGGCAGCAAGGAAACGGGTCATGGGCTGGCCTGGCGAGGCAGGGAGGCGTAGGTTCGGACGCAAAACGTACGGGGCGCCCGGCGCGCCGGTTGTCACGAAAGCCTCTCACCCGCACGATGCAGCAGGTTCTGCTAGTGGCCCTCGGCGGCGCGTTCGGCGCGGTCGCCCGCTACGGCGTCGCGTTCGCGGCCGTCCGGTTGGGTGCCGACGCCTTCCCCTGGGGGACCTGGGCCGCCAACCTGCTCGGCTGCTTTCTGATCGGCCTCGTCTTGCCGTTCGTTCTGGCACCGCAGCACGAGACCGCCCGGCTGCTCGCGGTGACTGGCTTCCTCGGTGCGTTCACCACGTTCTCGACGTTTAGCCTCGACACCTTCTCGCTCGGGATGGCTGGACGGCCTGGTCTCGCGCTCCTCAATGCGCTGGGCAGCGTGGCCGCTGGACTGGTCCTCGTCTGGCTCGGGGTCCTGACCGCGCGGGCGTTCGGCGCGCCCTGAACCGAACGCGGGGCCGACCGGTTGGCCGACCCCGCGCGTTCCCGTGGGTGCGCGTCACGCTCAGGTGCAGAACGTGTCGTGCGTGGTGTCTCCGTCGTCGTCCACCTCACCGTCGGTCAGGCGGCGGCGCGAAGTCAGGCTGACGGTGTGCGAGCAGTGCTCGGGACCCCCGGCACCGGGGCCAAGTGGGAACGTGTGTGTCCCCGCATCGCCACGCGGCGAGGCGGCCGTCGGCCCACTCGGCCCGCTGGCCGTCCAGCCGTTGTTGGCGCTGAGGCCCAGGCTCCACGACCGAAGCAACTCGTGATCGACGGTGTAGCGCGCGTCGATGGAGCCCGTCGTCGGGGCGCACGGATCGGTCGTTGTGCCGCCGCCCGCCGTCGTCTTGACGAGTTCCAGCAGCCGGACTTCCGCCCAGTTGTTGAGGTACACATCCACCGTGTCTTCGAACAAGGCGGCTCCGCCCGGGCTCGTGGCCACCTGGAATTTCAGCGTCACCTTGGTGCCGTTGCGCTGGTTCGCCGCTGAGACGGCGTTGCCGGGGCCATCGTTGGGTGGAGCGCCCCCCGGCACGGCCGAGGCGGAGTTGAGCCGCATCAGGAGGTCGCCGAAGCCGCCCCCGGACGCTGCGGCATCCACCTGAATCCAGCCATCGCCATCGGGCTCGATGATGTGGAGGGGCGGTGGGTTGCCGGGGCTGGGGGTCGGTAGGCCGGGCGTCGCGCCGGAGCTGCGAATCTGCATCGGCTGCGGCCGCCATTCGGCAAAGCCATCGTTGTCCTGGTCCCACTGAATCCACCGGCTGCCGACGGAGGTGGGGGCGACGAGCCCGCCCGTAACCGGCACCTCCGTGCCCGGACTCGCCGGGTCTACGTAGACGAACCGGTAAAACACGTCTGCGCCGGGATTGCTGGCGAGCGCTGCGGGAGCGAAGCCTTTGAGCTTCATCACGCTATGGAAGCCGAAGTCCGGCCCGCCGTGGGCGAACGCCGTGCCCTGGAAGGCCGCCTTGTTCGTCAGTCCCGTGGCGGGGTCGATGTCCGAGACGATGTGGAAATCGCCGATATGGGTGAAGAGTGGATCGTCCACCGGCGGCGTGTTGCCGTCGCCGACCTGCACGCGCAGCGTGACGCAGAAGCAGCGGCCGACGTTCTCACGGCCGGGCTGGCGTCCGGCGGATTGCTGCTCATCGAGGAGGAGCGTGCCGCCGCTGTCGCGGACCTTGAAGTAGACATCCGCCCCGCCCGTCAACTCGACGTTAATGAAGGGCGAGAACGGTGTCTGCTTGAAAGCGGCCGAGGTGTAGTCGATGCGGAAGCGGCCCGAGCCGTCGGTGGTGGCCGAGCCGAGCGTGTCGTCTTGCAGCCAGTCGGCGTCGTAGGCCTCGACGGTGAGGCCCCCGACGGGTGAGCCGTCGGTCACGTTGAGCACGCGCCCGCAGATCACCCACGCGTCGAAGCGGGCGCGGAGGAGGCACCACAGCCGCGCCGCGAGGCAATAGTCGAAGCGGAAGCGGTAGTCGTTGTCACGCCGTTCCCACCCGGGATCGAGGGCGGCGATCGTGGCCTGTACGGGCTCGGCGCCGCGCGGTGCGGCATCCTGGCCGGGTGCGCGTTCGAGGACCACATCGAGTTCGAACGGGCCCCCGTCGTACTGGGTGTCGTCGCCGAACTCGACGGTGAAGCGGCCGTCGGCGTCGGTTTCGGTTTCGGCGAGGAGGCGATCGGCTTTACCGTCCCGGTCGTCGTCGCTGAGGATCGCGAACGCCTCTTTGGCGCGCGGCGGGATGCGGTCCAGGTCAGGCCGGTAGAGGCGGACGACCGAAGGGAAAAGGGGCTCCGGGCAGTTGGCGCAGATATAGCCACGCAGCCGCCCCTGAAATACATAGGGCATGAGAAAGACCAGTCTTGGCGAAACAAAGGGGCGGCGTCCAGGCGGACGGCCCCGGTCTGTTCTCTCGACACGGAGCAGCGAACAAGTCTAAGTCAATTCATGGTTTAGCGGGTGTCTATGGAACGCAGGTCGTGCAGGAGCCCCAACGAAACGAGGGCGGCGCACAGAGCACCGCCCTCGTCGGGACGTGTGAATCGGCAGCGGCCTACTTTCCAAAGAAGTAGTAGAGGATCAAGCCGCCCACGGGGAAGAAGAAGATCACCAGGCACCACAGCACCTTGCTGCCCGTGTCCCGGTTGCTGTTGATGACCTCGACGATGGCGATGACATCGAGGATGAGGATGATCAGGCCACAGATGCCGCTGAAGGGCGACTGCAGGCGATTCATCAGGTTGCCATTGCCGCACCCGGTCAGGAGGACCGCGAGGCCGGCCAAGCTGAAGTACGGGAGCCAGCGATGGAGCGAGGCAGGGAGAGTGCGAGGCATCGGCATGTCAGGTTCAGGAGAGGAGAAATCGGGTGGGGTCAGGCTTGCGCCTTCTCGACCTTCTTGCGGCCCCACAGGAAGTAGGCCGCGACGCCCACCACGGGTACGAAGATCAGCGCGATCAGCGCGACCTTGACGCCAACAGCGAGGTAGGTCTTCCACACCGCAATGGTGGCGAAGGTGGCCAGGATCGCGTTGAGCACGGCCAACAGGGCGATGAGCACGCTCTTGACGAGGCCGATCAGCGAAAGGGCAAGCAGGAAGGACATAGGGCCAAGGTCGGTTTCGGTGGACTGCTACGGGCGAGGCCGCCGGTGAGTTGCGCAGAGAGGGTGTAGGGCCTTTGACTCTTGGCATTAGGCCCTTGGCCTTTGCATCCGATTCAGAAGGAGAGCGACTTGCACAGTGCCCCCGAACACCAATTCCTCACCGAACCCCCGGCGGCCTCGCCCGTAGATTGACCTTCTATGCGTATTGGCGACCTCGATCTCGGCTCTCGCCCACTTCTTCTCGCCCCGATGGAGGACGTGAGCGATCCTCCGTTCCGCATCATCTGCAAGCGGTATGGGGCCGATCTGCTGTACACCGAGTTCATCTCCTCGGGTGGTCTCGTCCACGGCGCCGAGGGCTCCGTGCGCAAGTTGGAGTTCTACGAGGAGGAACGGCCCGTCGGCATCCAGATCTTCGGCGGCGACGAGGAGCAGGTGCGTGAAGCCGCGGCCATCGCCGACGCGCAGGAGCCCGACCTGATCGACATCAACTTTGGGTGTCCGGTCAAGAAGGTCGTCTGCAAGGACGGCGGCGCGGGCATCCTCCGGGACCTGCCTAAGATGGAGCGCATCACGGCCTCGGTGATCGAGCAGGCCACGCGGCCCGTGACGGTCAAGACGCGGCTCGGCTGGAACGACGAATCGATCCAGATCGAGCAAGTCGCGCGGATGCTCGAGGATGTGGGCATCGCAGCGCTGGCCGTCCACGCACGCACGCGGGCGCAGATGTACCGCGGCGAGGCGCGCTGGACCTGGTTGCCCAAGGTCAAAGCCGCCCTCCGCGACATCCCCCTCATCGGCAACGGCGACGCCACGGCGCCAGAGAAAGTCCAGGCCATGTTCGACGAGACTGGTGTAGACGCCGTCATGATCGGGCGCGGCGCCATCGGCAACCCATGGATCTTCCGTGACACGAAGGCCTTTCTGGAGACCGGCGAGGTGCCCGCCCCGCCGTCCTGGGACGAGCGCGTGGCGGTCGTAGCCGAGCACCTGACGCTCAAGTGTGCCTGGCTCGGCGAACGCAAGGGCGTGCTCGAGATGCGCCGCATGTATGGCGGCTACTTCAAGGGCCACCGCGGTGCGAGTCAGCTCCGCCAGCGTCTCATGGAGTTCAAGGACCGTGACGGCGTGCTGGAGGTGCTGCTCAACTGGCGTCCCGAGGATGAAGAGCTGCGCGTGCCAGTGGCAACAGCGGTCAAGCCAGCAGTCATCAAGGCACGCCTGCCGCGCCCAGCTCGGCTTCCTGCAAAAGCCTCGCAGGTAGCCTGATGACCGCCGCGCTGGGCCCATCCAGCGTGGGGGCCGTGCTGGCCTACATCGCGCAGGCCGGTTCGAGCAGCGCAACCTAGTGGCCCGCCCGCACTTCATCCGAGAGGACGAAGTCTGCCGCAGTGTGGCCTACATCCAGCGGGGGCTGTTGGACAGCGGCGAGGCCATCGTCGGCGATCTCCTGCGCGGGGGTTACATGGGCGGCCGTATCGCGCCGCAGAAGCCGCTCACGCCCTACTTCCAGGAAGACCGCGACCGCGCCGAAGCAGCGACCCGTACCGTCCTTGACCGAGGCGCCCAGCGGCTCTATCTCGGCCACGGCGGACCGGTCGAAGCCGCGGCCGCACGACGCTGGCTCGGCGAAGAGGTGTCATCCTGAACGAACCGCGTCTGATTCTCGCGGTCGGCGGTACCGCTCGGGGTGAGGTCAGGCAGTGACCCGGGCGTCCTCCGGTTCGGGATGCGCCTCTTCCTCCACGAGGCCTCGCTGCCGCAGCATCCGCTCGGCCTGCCAGCACGCCAGCGCCCACACGCCGCCGAGCGTCCACCCGGCCAGCACGTCGGAGGGCCAGTGGACGCCCAGGTAGAGGCGGCTGAGGCCGACGGCCACCGTGAGCAGGATGGCGAGTGTCACCACGTAGACCTTCAACTCGCGCCGCGCGAGGGTGTGGGCGAGCAGTAGTCCGAGCGTGAGGTAGACGACCGCTGCCGCTGCCGAATGTCCGCTCGGAAAGCTGGGGTCGCTGGGAAGCGCCTCTGGGGCCACGAGGTTCGGGCGCGGGCGGTTGTAGAGGAACTTGAGGGCATAGCTGAGGGCCGCGCCGCCTGCCGACGCCACGAACATGTAGAGCGCTAGGCGCGGCCGTCGGCTCAGGAACAGGAAGGCTACCGTGATAAGCGTCAGCAGCGAGATCACCGTCAGGCTGCCGAGCGCCGTCACGTCGCGTACGGCGCTCTCGACGGAGTGCGAGCCGATCGGGTCGTTTGGATTGTTGCCCTCGCGGAAGAGCATCAGGATCCGCTCGTCGACCGTCACTATATCGCCGCTGTTGACCTCGTCGGCGATTTCCAGAAAGATCCAGGCGCCCGCCGCGAGCGTGGCCAACAGGAGGAGCAGGCCGATCTCGCGGCGGCCGAGCACGCGGCGGATGCGTATTGCTAGTGGCGGATCCTGTGGAGGGGAGGACCCAGCGGGCGGGGAATCAGGCATGGGAGGTGGGAGAAGGGCGAGGGAGATAAGGAATGGACCGAGCGCCTGTCTTGACACGGAAAGAATCACGCTGCCGTTCCACGGCACCTCCCGCACGATGGATAGCTGTTCTGCTCAATAGCGGAACGGATGGGCGTCTACCTACCACGCGAAGTGTCTGCCTTGTCAATATTTGATGCAAGAGGCACTTTATCTGCTGTTGCGAATACTCGTTGTCACAAATAAATATGCTTCCCTGTCCCTCCCGGCCCCTCTCATGACTCGCCCTCTCGCTCTCATTGCCGCCCTTGCCTGTCTACTAGCGGCGTCTGCCGATGCCCAGCAACAGCGTCCGCGCGCTGACCGTCCCAGCGGCAACCCGTCCGTCGGAACGATCAGCGGGACCGTCGTTGACGCCGATACACAGGCGCCCATCCCGACGGCATCGGTGGCCGTGTGGCTGGTGCCCCCGCCCGACTCCGGACGTGACACCACGCTCGTCACGGGCGCCATTACCGACGATGCGGGTGCGTTCCGCATCGAGCGTATGCCATCCGGCCAGTACTACGTGGATATCAGCTTCGTGGGCTTTGCGTCGGAGCGAATCGCTGAGGTGCGCATCAACCCGGAATCTCGCACCGCTGACCTGGGCACGATCGCGCTTTCGGTGGACATCGAGCAACTCGAAGGGGTGGAGGTGCAAGCGGCGCGCGATGCCGTTTCGATCCAAATTGATCGCACGGTCTACAACACCGCCGACGACCCCGTCGCGGCAGGCGGGACGGCGACGACCGTGCTCGAAACGATTCCCTCGGTGGACGTGGATGTGGACGGCAACATTAGCCTGCGCGGGAGCGGGAACGTCGCGATCCTCGTCAACGGCAAGCCCGCGCCCGTCCCGTCGGACTTCGTCGCGGCCTACCTCCGCAGCCTCCCGGCTGGGACCATCGAGCGCGTCGAGGTGATCCCGAACCCGTCGGCGCGCTACGAGCCCGACGGGATGAGCGGGATCATCAACATTGTCCTCAAAGAGAACGTGGACCGCGGGCTCGGTGGGACGGTCGCCGTCGGCGGCGACACGCGCGGCGGCTACAGCGGCACGCTTACGCTGAGCTACGGCAAGGGGCCGTGGAACGTCTCAGGCTCCTACGGCTTCCGCCAGGACGAGGGCGTCGGCGGGGGCAGCTCGTTCGCCCAGAACCTCTTTGCGACGCCCGTCACGTTCCTCGACCAGACTGAGGATGAGGACGAGAATGAGACCTCACACAGCGCCACGCTCGGCGTGGACTACGCGCTCGCTGAGCGCACCTCGCTGAGCGCGTCGGCCCAGCTCGGGCTGCGGGACGAGGCCGAGATCGAGACGAACGCCTTCCTCGAACTCGATGTAGACGAAGACCCGACACTCGCCTACGAGCGAATCGTCGAAGAACTGAGCGACCGGCAGACGGCCGATTTTCGGCTCGGCGCACGCCACGACTTCGGCGGGGGCGGCGAGATTCCGCACACGCTCGACATCGAAGCGCGCTACAACCTCTCGCTCAACGACGGCGATGAGAACTACGACCAGCGGCTCGTCGACGCCTTCGGCGGGGGTGGAGGCGACCTCGCCCAGCTTCAGCTTACGGCGCGCGAGCGGGACCGCGACGAGGCCTCGTTCGAAATCAACTACGTCCGTCCGCTCGGCGCTTTCCGCATCGAGGCTGGCTACAAGGGCGACCTCGAGACGCAGTACCAGTCGCTGGTCTCCCAGACCCGCGATGAGGAGACGGGCGTGTTCGCCCCCGACGCCGACCTCAACAACACGTTCGACTATGATCAGCAGATCCATGCGGGCTATGTCCAGGCGGCGCGCGCGGTCGGGCCGCTCAGCGTCCAGGTCGGGCTCCGGGCCGAGACGGCGCAGACGACGTTCGCGCTCCGCACGACGGGGGACGACTTCGAGAACGACTACACGAGCCTGTTCCCGAGCGCGTTCCTGAGCTACGAGGTCAGCGAGGCGACGACGCTCAGGGCGAGCTACAGCCGCCGCATCAACCGGCCGAGGACATGGTTCCTCAACCCGTTCCCCAGCCTCGACGACCCGAGCAACCCGCGCATCGGGAATCCGGCGCTCCAGCCCGAGTACGTCAGCGCGTTCGAGGTCGGTCTCGTCCATTTCACGCCGTGGGGCTCGTTCACGCTCACGCCGTTCTTCCGCCGCACGACGGATGCCATCCAGCGCATCAGCGCAATCTGTGCCGATAATCCGCCGGGCGTTGCAGGCGAGCTGTGCGGCCCCGGCGTCGTAACGGTCCGGACGGTCGAGAACGTGGCAACGAACGATTCCTACGGCGTCGAACTCATCCAGTCGCTCAGCGGGGGCGGTGTGCTCGACGGCTTCCGCGGGTTCGTCAGTGTCGAGGGCTTCCGGCTCGTCAGCGACGGGCTGACCTCGGCGGGCGACCTCGCGAACGACGCGTTCGGGTGGGGTGGAGGGCTCAATGCGAGTTACGCGCTCGGTCCCCGGCTCGGCGCTGGAGGACTCGACCTCCAGGCAAACGTTCGCTACCGCGCCCCGATCCAGACGGCGCAGGGCCGCCGCGGGGCGTTCACGTTCATCAACTTCGCCGTCCGCAAGGCGCTCCTGGACGACCGCGCGAGCCTCACGCTCAGCCTGCGCGACCCGTTCGACCTCGCCGGGTTCAACTTCACGATCGACCGGCCCACGCTCTACCAGGAGTTTGAGCGGAACTGGGGCGCGCAGCAGATCGGCTTGACGTTCCAGTACACCTTCGGCCAGCAGCCGGAGCGCGACCGTCGCCGTGGCGACGGCGAGCGCGGCGGGGACTTCGACGATGGCGAGATCTGAGGCGTCGCCCTCGCATCACAGAACGGCTCGTGCAACGGGCGCACTGCGTAGGATGGCCCAGCGTGCCTCTCTTGAGGCTGCTGGCAGGCAAGGAGGAGAGCCATATTGATCGTTTCGCCCGCCTGGTCGTACGCTGTAGTGCTGTACTCACTCCCTTTTCCTCTCATGCCTGTCTGGTTTCGCCCAACACTTCTCGTCCTTTTCGTTACGCTACCGTTGGTGTCCGCCTGTGCCCCTACGAACGAGGCCGAGCAGTCCCCGGCCTCGTCGCAAGACGCCCCGCGGCCGACCGGGCTGGTGACGGTTGCCAGTGCGCATTCTGCCGATAGCACATACCAGCGATTGCGCGACGCCATCGAGGCCAACCCCAACCTCACCATCCTGTTTGAACTGGACCATCAGGCCAACGCGCTTTCCGCAGACCTCACCATGCGCCCTGCCCGGCTCGTTCTGTTCGGAAATCCGCAGGCAGGTACGGTGCTGATGCAGGAGGCGCCGAGCATCGGCCTTGACCTGCCGCTGAAGATGCTCGTATGGGAGGACAGCGAAGGGCAGGCGTTCGTCACCTACACCGATCCACTCCACCTCACGTGGCGCCACGACCTCGACGATGTGCAACTGCTGCGCGAGCGTCCCGACCTGCGCGGCATCCCCCTGACGATGCGGGATGTGCTCGAACAGTTGGCTACCACAGCGACCGGCGAGTAGACGGCGGGCGGTCTACAATCAGGCCACCTTGCGGCGTGCACGGACGAGGACTTCGTCGAGCCCCCACACGGCGAGCGTGAGCACCGCGAAGACGGCGAGCGAGGCGAGGGGCTGCCAGATCACGAGGCCGCCGAAGAGCCCGAGGATGCCGCCGAGGTACTTGATGTAGTTGAGCTGCTCGTTCGAGGTCGATTTCAGGATGCGCTCCAGTTGCGCCTCATCGTAGCCCCGTGCGTTGTCGATGATCATCGCGTGCACATCGAGCCCTTCGACGAACGACAGGACGGCCTTAGTGGCCCACGCTTCGAGTTCGTCGGCGCGGGCTTCGACCTTCTCGGGGATCTGGTCGAGCGCCGTGTCGAGGCGGTCGAGGAGGGGAGAGACGGCGCCCGGCAGCTCGGCGATGGCGGCGTCGATGCGGCGCTGGAAATCGTCTTCGGCGAAGGTCCGGTAGAGGCGCAGCGCCACGCCGCCGAGGCCTTGCCCGGCCTGCTCCTCAACCTTCTTGGCTGCCACTTCGGCCAGTTCGGTGCGGATCGCTTCTGAGCCGAGCACTTCCTGCACGTACTCACCTGTGAGCCCCTTGAGGTCGGTGCGGAACTCGGGGTCCTCGACCACGCCACGGACGACGCCGAGCGCGAGATCGCGGTAGCGCCCGATGACGCCGCTCTCGTGGATCTTCTCCTTGATGATCTCCTCGTTGATCAATTCCTGGCTGATGGCCTGCGCCAGCCGGAAGATCACGCGCTCGCGCTGTGCCGGAATCAGGCCCTGCGGGATGAGTACGCGCTTCTCACGCGGCTGGAAGAGCATCGTGATGGCCAACCAGTTGGTAAAGAAGCCGATCAGGCCGCTCACCGAGACGATCCGCAGCAACCCTTCGACGGAGACGGCTTCGCCGAAGATGGAGACCGTCATGCCCGGAAAATCCCACGCGAACGACGCGGCGAAGAGTGCCGCCAGTGTCCACGGGATGATCCGCATGTAGGGAATGATCTGACCAATGCGGCCGACGAGGCGCGGCGGCTCGTCCACCGCCGGGGCTTCGGAGGCCGTGCGCTCCGGCCAGTAGCGCGTCGCGTAGCGCAGCACCAGCCGCCCGAAGTCGCGGGCCCGGCTGCGCGTAGCCTCTTTAGCCGCCTCTACGGTTTCCAGCGGAACGGGCAGCAGCGAGGCCGACGGAGCGGTCTCAGGCTCCAGCGTGTCGTTGCCTCGGAGCGCGTCTGTAGGTGGCGGGGCATCCGGTGCATCGGGGTAGCTGGATGGCTCGGGCTCCGGGACTGGATCCAGCACGAGCGGCTCCGTAGGCGGCGGGGCCTCGGGATCGTCGGGATAGCCGGAGGGTTCCTCGTCGGGCGCGGTCACGGCGTGGGCCTCGTCAGGGCCGAGGATACCGGGAACAGGCGTGAGGTCGTTCGAGCGGTCGGGTGGAGAGGAAGGAGGCACGTCGGGGCGGTCGGGCGGCGAGAAGGGTGGGCGCGGCATACGCGCGCGGCGGGGCGAGGCTTCAACAGGGGCTCCGTGACGCGTCATCGCGTCAAGAATGTGAATTCAACCGAAGACAGTTAGATCGGACTTCGGCCTTGTGTTTAATAGAGCTAGACAGATACAGGTGGGGAGCTTGGGTAGCATGGCCCCCGCATCCGCTAAGCTAGTTACGCCGACGCCCTCGGCAGCGCAGGAGGTGACCGTGTGGTCCCTGGGGTCCCTGCGTCCGGCACAGGTTTCTCATGGAAGCACTGCGCATCACGCTCTTCGGCTCCTTCACGGTGGAAGTGGACGAGACTGGCCCCGTACACTTCAAGACCCGGAAGGAGCAGGAATTGCTCGCCTACCTCGTGTTGCATCGTCAGCGGGTTCATGCCCGTGAGACGCTCGCGAGCCTGCTCTGGAGCGAGGTCACGACGACCCAGTCTCGGAAGTACCTCCGCCGGGCGCTGTGGCGGCTGCGCACGGCCCTCGGCGAGCGAGGCGTGCCGGAGCCAGAAGCGTTGCTGTGCATCGATAGCGAGCATCTCCGGGTGAGCCCGGAGGCCACGGCCTGGATCGATGTCTGTGCCTTCGAGCAGGCGCTCGATGCGGCCGAGCAGCAGCCCGACGCCGCCGCCATCAATGGGCTCGAAGCGGCTCTCGCTCTCTATGTCGGCGATGTGCTCGATGGTTGGTACGAGGACTGGTGTCTCTACGAGCGCGAGCGTCTGCGCCACCGCTACGTCCACGGGCTCCAGGCGTTGATCGCTGCGGCCGAGCGGCAGGGCGACCTCGACCGCGCAGTAGCCCGGTCCATGGATTGGGTTTATTACGATACCCTCAGTGAGCGTGCTCAGCGTTGCCTGATGCGCACCCGCTACCGCGCCGGAGACCGGAGCGGCGCCCTGCGGCAGTACGGGCGCTGTGTGGCGATGCTCCGCGACGAGCTTGGCGTGAGCCCCTCGGCGCCGACCCAGGCGCTTCATGCGCAGATCCTGGCCGGGCAGCAGTTGGATGAGCAGGAGGAACGCACGATGCCCTCGCGCTCGCCCGCGGGCATCGTCAGTTTGCTACGGCGCATCGAGGACGACGTGCACCGCTTGCGCGCGATGGTGCTGGCGGAGGCCGAGCGCCTCGAGGGCGAGACCGAGGCCCGTCCCCCCATGCAGCCCAAGTCGCCCTCTCCCTATTGAGCGATCCGAGCGGCGGAGAGGCAAATTGGACGGTGCGAGAGATGGTTCTGGAGACGCACTTGGGGACGCCGATACGGTAGTGTACTCGCGACCCGGACAAGCGGCTGACTTTCACGGTCTGGCATTCGCATGGCGTCATCCGACTCCCGCTCCAGTTCCTTCATTCTGCGGATTTGGGAGGAGGAGGAAACCGACCGCGGCGTGCTCTGGCGTGGAGAGATCGTTCACATCCCGAGCGGGCAGCAGCAACCGGTCACCTCGCTTCGCGAAGTGGTCGGTTTCATCGCGCCCTACCTCCGTGCCCTCGGAGCCATCCCGCGCGGGACCGATCGGGTGATCGAGCGGCTGGGCCGTACGCGCGATGCGCCGACCCCGTGAGCTGGTCCGGGTCGTTCTGCCTGCCTTCTCTTCGTGCCTCGCTTTCATGGCGTACCGCCCGCTCGGTCTGTTTGCTGATACCGCCGCCTGGGACGCGGTAGCTCCCGATGCGACGCCCTCGGCCGAGCTGAGCCTCGTCGCCGACGCGGCCCTCACGCGCTTTGGAGGCGGGCCGAGTCTCGTGTTGACCGCCACGGCTAATGCTGAAGGCCATCGGGGCGAGCGCACCTTTCCAGCCGAAGACCTCACAGACGGGGACGAACTGCGTCTCTGGATCCAGAGCACACGTGTCGGGGACGGCAAGGCCGGACGGCCGGTCTACCTCGAACTGCGCCTAGCGAGTGCCGCCCTCGGATTCGACGATCCAGCCAACACATGGGCGCGCTTGTTGCCCGTGCGGCGCGCTGGAGCGTGGGAACTCATCACGCTCAGCCTCGACGACCTCCCGGCAGGCCTACGCGCCGCAGCCAACGCGATGCGTCTGACCTGCGTGGACGAGAGCCTCGATTTTACCTGCCACCTCGATGCTCTCTTTTCCGTGCGCGAGGAGATGATTCAGGATGTGGAGACGGCGCTGACGGAGCGCCTCGATGGGGCCTTTACGGTTGGGGGCGATGCCGTGAGCGTTGTCTTCTACCACGCCACGGGGATGGTGCCGCCTACCGCGCCCGCAGCCAACCAGCGTCCGCTCATTCGCCTCCGTCCCCTGGACGTAGCGCCCGCGGAGTTCCTCACCCGCAGCAACACTGCTCCGCGTGATTTCTCTGGCGATGGGATGCGGCTCGGCGCTCGCTTCGTGCCCTACACGCTCACCTACGCGCTCGATCTGTTCACAGACCAACGGGCCCATACCGCCACTGTGTTTGAAGGGTTGCTGGCAGCTTTTGCGCCGCGCGGAGTCCTTGTGGCCGGGGGCATGCCGCTGACGGTGGAGTGGGAGGGGACCACTCCGGAGCCCTTGCTCGGCGAGCGGCTCTCCATGCACATCCAGGTGCTCACGCGCCTGCGCGTCCGTGAGGCCCTGCCGGTCGTGCCCGTGCAAGAAATCGAACTCGCCATCGATCAGCCCGGCGAATGACGCCCAGTTCATTCTTTCCCGCTCCTTCCATGCCTACGTCTTCGGATCTGCCTTTCGTCGTGCGCAACCTGCGCAACCAGCCCGTGGAACTGCACCTGCGCGGGCGCGATCTCGTGCTGCCACCGCGGGGCGAGGCCCCGCTGACTGACGCCGAGCGCGACACGCCCCAGCTCCGTGTCCTCGAACAGCGTCGGCTGCTGGCCATTCGCCCGCGCACGCCCAAGGTGAACCTCAATACGGCCACGAAAGCGCAGCTCGAGGCGCTGCCCGATATCGGGGCCGTGACCGCCCGCGCCCTCCTCGCTGATCGCGACGCCCATGGGCGCTTCGAGCGCCTCGACGATCTGAGACGCGTGCCCGGCATCGGGGCCGCCACGCTCGCAGCGCTCCGCGATCGCGTCGTTTTCCGAAGCTGACGCGATCGGACGTGTCCGTTGTCCTGAACCATCCATCCAGAAGAGAACCATCATGGCCTACCAGATCGGCTTGAACGTCGTTGAGGTGGACGGCGCTGGCGCGCCTTCCATCCGTGGAGCGGCAACCTCCGTGGGTGCCTTCAACGTGCTCACGCAGCGCGGCGTCCCCAACCGCCCGACGCGGGTGTCCTCCTATCAGAAGTTCGTGGAGCAGTTCGGCGGCTACACGCCAAGCGGCCTCGGTGCCTACCTCCTGCGCGGCTTCTACGACAACGGAGGCCGGACGGCCTACATCAACCGTGTCGTCGCGCAGGATGCGATGCCCGCCTCGTTCGTACTCAACGACGCCGTCAACCCGACGCTACGGCTGGAGGCTGGCTACCGCGGCCACGTCGATCCGGGCCACTGGGCAGACGATCTCTATGTGCAGATCGCGCCGAATGCCTCGACGGAGACGCGTGTGGCCGAGACCGCCCCGGCAGAACTCACTGGGGGGGCGCTGCCCGCGGTCATCGACCTGTCGGCGCTGGATCCGCTGCAAGTGTTAGTGGATGGAGCCACCATCGCAACCGACATCGCGTTTGTGGCCGCCGACTTCGCGGCGGGGCCTGCCAACGCCACGCGCGAACAGATCCGCGATGCCATCAACGCGAAGACCACGGCGTTCGTCGCCGCGCTCAGTGGAGCCGATGAACTCGTACTCACGTCCACCGGCGAGGGCGCGCGCTTGAACGGCACCTGGACGCGCCTCGAGATCGCCACGGCCTACGCCGAACTCGGCTTCGCCGCAGGCGACAGCGCCGATGCCACACTCGCGGTCTTGCAGGCCGATCAGACCACCGTGCAGCAGGCCGATGGGTTCGCGGTAGGCGACGCCGTTGAAGTCTCGGATGGCACCACGACAGAGTTCGTCA
>JABDIZ010000227.1 GCA_013003465.1 Rhodothermaceae bacterium | reverse complement strand
CTCCGTAGATTTGCTGCACGCCCACCCACCCTCGCATGCCCCGCCTCTCCGACGACGGCTCGACCGTGACGCTCGACCTCCACGGCGCCCGCGTAGAGGAGGCTCTGGCCCTCGTCCGTCGAGTGATTGACGCAGCGCGCGTCCGAGGCCGCTCCGCCGTCCGCGTCGTGCATGGCGCCTCGACCAGCGATCCCCTCACCCGTAACCGTACCATCAAGCACGCCCTGTACGACGAGTTGGACGACGGTGGCTTGCCAGGCATCACCGATGCCATTCGGTTCGAGGGCGAGACGCTGCTGAGCCTTCCTCCCGGCGCCCCGCGCAATCCCTCCCGACTCCGCCTGCTCGACCTCCGCTGATCTATGGATCGCCCCCGTATCGGAATCACGACCTCGCTCAACAAAGGTGAGCAGCGCCTCGACCTCCGCTACGTGCAGGCCATCGAGCGCGCGGGCGGGCTGCCCGTCATCGTGCCCATGCTCGAGGACGAGGAGGCAACGGAAACCTTCGCGGCCCTCCTCGATGGCCTGGTTGTCACGGGAGGCCCTGCGATCACCGACGGCATGATTGGCGCACTCCCTGACGACATCCAGCCCACCGCCCCGATCCGCCTAACCTCCGACCGTCGCATTCTTCAAGCTTTTCTTGAACAGAGGCGACCTACGCTGGGGATCTGCTACGGCATGCAGCTGGCGAATGCCCTTCGCGGCGGGACGATCTATGCCGATGTCGAGGCCCAGCGCCCCCACACCAGCGCGCACAGCCAGAAACGCGAGGCGACCGATCATTCCGTGCATGTTGCCGACGGTACCCACCTGCGTCGACTTCTCGGGACAGCCGACCTGACGGTCAACACACGGCACATCCAGGCCATTGCCGAGCCAGGCCGCGGCTTGCGGGTAACGGGCACCGCGCCCGACGGCGTGATAGAGGCCCTGGAGAGCCAGGACGGCCGCTTTATCGGCGTGCAGTTCCACCCCGAACGCATGGGTGCAGAGGCCGAGGGGCTCTTTCAACACCTCGTCGCGGAAGCACGCGCCCTCGCTTCGCGCTCGGCGTGAAGTTTGCTTGTTGAGGGGTGACCGATTTACCCTGCCACGCTGACGGGGTTTTGTCCCTGATCGCGGTACTTTCTGGCCGCCTGGGACCGTTCAGCGCCCCATCGCAGTACATTCTCCCACTTTTTCCACCCCTTCATCATGCCGGACCGTCCCTTCGATCCTTTTGTCCCACCGACTGACGATTCTTCGGACGAGACGCCGGTGCTGCAAAGTGAAGCCGGAAGCGAGGTAGCCGAAGACCGTGACCGAGCAGAACGCAGCGCGGTGCGCATTCCGCTGCTCGTCGTCGGGCTGATGGCCGTGTTTGGCGCCTTCGTGCTCGCCCTCAGTCAGGCCAATCTGTTTGCCGCTCCCGATGGCAGCGAGCGCTCCACGTCCAGCGACGAGCTTCCGCTGGTCGCCTTCGATGCCAACGAGCCGTTCTCGTTCAACAGCCTCGACATCCACCCCGACAAGATGTTCTCCGAGTTCTTCGGCGGCGCGTTCCTCTCGGATCCGACCACGACCGACTCGCTGGCCGCGCTGGAGGACCGCGACTTCCAGTACCGCCTGGACATGTACGAGAAGGCGTACGGCGTCGATGACAACTTCACCATTCGCGTCCTCGACGAGCGCACGGGCGAGACGCTGGAGGTGTTCACCCTCCGCGACCTTAGAGCCCAGTATGAAGCCACTGGCCAGATGAATTGGGACCACGTGGACTTCCCCAACCGCCGTAACGCCACGACGGCCCTGCGCCAGAAGTGGACGGCTCGCGGCATCCCGCGTGAGGCCATCACCATCCGCTGGGGCCGCGCCAACCAGACGCTCGAAGCCCGTCAGCGCGACGAAGCCACCATCCAGTACGAAGTGCAGCTCGCGCGGCGGCTCGGCCTGAGCCTCCTCTCTACCGAGATCGGCACCGTCGAGACGTTCAACCAGGACCACCTCATCTCGAGCGCCAACGCCCAGAGCCGCTATCAGCTCATGCCCGACATCATGGAGCTCTTCGACGTGGAGCGCTACATGATCCCGACGACGGCAGGCTCGTCGGTTGCGGTCAAGGAACAGCTGCATCCGCTCCTGTCGATGGAGCCATCGCTGATGCTGGTCCGGGCCTATTCGAACTCGGTCGGGCACGAACTGCCAGGCGTGTCGGCCTATCACACCGGCCCGGGCAACATCTTCCGACTCTATCAGGCCTACCTGCGGGCCAACGCCGCACGCCCCAGCGAAGTCGGCCACGTTTCCGATGCCTACATGTGGGGCATCACCGATGGATTCGAGCGGGTGGACGCACAGTCCAGCTTTGGGCCGCAATCCCGCGCGTACGTGATGAAGGCGTACGGTTCGCTCCGTGCCACCGAAGGCAAGATCATCGACCCAAGCCAGTCCCTTCGTGTAGATCGCGTGCAGATCCGAACAGGCCAGTCGATTACGCTCGACCGTCTGCTCACCGCCCTGAGCGAAAGCGACCGCCGCCTCGATTGGGGCACGGACGACGAGAGTCTCTCGCTCTACGACCGCTTCCGCGCACTCAACCCCCACATCGAACTCCCCGTCGCCCTGACGGGTGGCGTCCCCGAGCGCGGCAACCTACGCCTCACCGCCACAGCCGATGGCAAGCCCCTCCGCTTCTTCGTCCCGCCGGGCACCGATGAGATCCTCCGCCGCGTGGGCCTCGACGTAATCGGCGACGTATTCTCCTTCGATGAGAACACCTACGCCGTCGCCCCTGAGGACATCACCTCGGTGGACCGCGCCTATGCGCAGCTCGTCGAAGACACCGGTGACTTCGGCTTCACCATGGCCAACAAGGCTCGCCTCGACCGCATCGCGTCGCAGTTGGCCAGCCTCGCCGAGCAGAACCCGACGCGCTTCCGCCAGACGCAGGCCAAGATCGCGCGCATCCACCGTGGCGTGTGGGGCACCCGAGCTTTCCGGGACCTCGCGGGGACCGTCGAGACGCTGCTGACCATCGTGCCGGAGCGCCGCGCCCTCGAAGCGCTCGCGCAGGATTCGGTTGAGGTCGTCAACTAATCTGCCGTCCCACGTCTGACTCTCTTCTGTAGGGGCTCGCTCGGCGGGCCCCTACAGTTTTATGATGGGATCGCCCTGGCGGATGGTTCCGCCCTTCGCTACGTAGAAGAGAGCGCCTCGGTGCCGCCCATGCCGGATGGCGTGAAAGGCTTCCGGGGTGGTCCGGTGGCGAAACAGCGGACACGGGCGATGCGGCACCTCGGAGCGCACGAGGAGGACTTCCCCTACGTGTATACGGTCTCCCGGCTCCAGCGCAGCGAGGTCGAAGTCAGCGACCACGAGGTTGTCGCCGACCACACGCGGATCGACACCGAGCACACGCAGTACATCGAGCGAGACCGCTGAGACTTCCCGGCCCGGAACGCGCTTGCCGAGATACCAATCTTTCCGCCGATGATCGGCGACGAGGCCCACTCCTTTGGCTACCTCGGCAGCCGCTACCTCCGCATGCTCACCGGGCGAGGACTTGGTGATGAGATGCGCTACGCTTCCGGTCTCCCCGAGCGGCAGTGCATCCAACGCAGCACGCCAGGCACGCACCACGTCATAGTCCGGCTCGGTTGCTTGGGGCAAGAGTGCGTAAGGCGAATGGGGAGCCATCGGTCGTAGTAGCTTGCAAGCCCACCAAGCTAGCTGCTGCTGTGCGCCTGTTCCATGCCCTCGCCGCCGAAGTCCGCCCGCTCGATACGAGCCGACGGGCCCTGCGCTCGTTTGGCCTCGTGGTTGGCGGCGTGCTGCTGGCGCTCGGAGCGTTTGCCCTCTGGCGGCGCGGCTGGGCGCTGACGCTGCTACCCAGCGCTCTGCTCGGCGTCGGCGGGACGCTTGGTGTCCTCGGCCTGCTGGCTCCCGCGCTCCTCCGCCCGGTGTACCGCGTGTGGATGACGCTGGCCGTTGTGCTGGGCTTCATCATGACGCGCGTGCTCCTGTCGGTGCTGTTCATGCTCGTCATCACGCCCATCGGCTGGATCCGCCGTACGGTGAGCCAGAGTCCGATCCTCACACGCCCAAATCCGGACGCCAAGAGCTACTGGATCCCCCGCGAAGCCTCCGACGTGGATGACAAGGAGCGCCTAGAACGATTCTATTGAGCTTGAGGCGGAAAGCCAGACGCTTCAGGGTATTTGCGCCAAGCCTCAAGCCCACAGCTTCAAGCCTCGAACTCTACAAATCCCACGGCACGTCGTCGTGCTGGGCGCGGGCGACAGCGCGCGACATCAGCGTGTCGTGCAAGGCCTTCACCGGCTCGCCTTCCTCCGGATAGCGCTGGACGTAGCGCCCATCCGTGTGGAGATCCCATGCGAGGCGGTTGTCCTCGAGGCAGAAGGCGAGCGTCCGAATGAGGCGCCCCTGCGCCATCTCGTCCGTGATGGGCACCACGACCTCAACGCGGTCGTCTAGGTTGCGCCGCTGCCAGTCGGCTGAGCCAATGAGTGTGGTCGGAGCCCCATCGTTGTGGAAGTGGAAGATGCGGCTGTGCTCCAAGAAGCGCCCGATGATGGAACTGACGCGGATGTTCTCCGAATAGCCCGGCACGCCCGGCCGCAGCCGACAGTGGCCTCGGACGACCAGGTCGATTCGCACCCCGGCCTGGGAGGCGCGGTATAGTTCAGGAATGATGATCGGGTCGTCCAGTGCGTTCATCTTGGCGATGATGCGTCCGGTCCCGTTGGCCTTCTGGTGCTTTACCTCGCGGCGAATCAGTTCGATGAAGCGGTTGCGCATGTCGCGCGGCGCGATGACGATGGTGTCGTAGTGCTGCTCCGGCGCGTAGCCCGTCAGGTAGTGGAACAAGTTGATGAGGTCGGTCCCGATGTCGCGGCGGCAGGTGAGCAGCCCAAAGTCGGTGTAGAGGCGGGCGGTGGAGGGGTTGTAGTTGCCCGTCCCGATGTGGCAGTAGGTCTGGAGCCCCTCCCCTTCCTCGCGGACGATGAGGGTGGTCTTCGAGTGCGTCTTGAGGCCGACGAGGCCGTAGGTCACATGGACGCCCGCGTTCTCTAGCTGGTGCGCCCACTCGATGTTGTTCTCTTCATCGAACCGCGCCTTGACCTCGATGAGCACGGCAACCTGCTTGCCATTCTCGGCCGCGCGGACGAGCGCCCGCACGATAGGCGAGTTCCGGCTCGTCCGGTAGAGTGTCATCTTGATGGCGAGCACCTGCGGATCGACGGAGGCCTCTTCGATGAACCGCTGCACACTCCCCGCAAACGACTGATAGGGATGGTGAACGAGTAAGTCGCCCCTGCGAATGATGGCGAACATGTCGGCGGCATCCTCGCTCTCGCCCTGGTGGCGCAGCCGCACAGGTACGATGGGCTCCCAGTCGGGGAAGCTGAGGGCTGGCAGATCCAGGCTCGCGAGGTCGAACAAGCCCGTGAGGTCGAGGAGCCCATCATACTCGATCACATCGACCGGTTCGAGTTCGAGCTCGTGCATGAGTAGCTCACGCACCCGCACGGGTGTGCCCTCCTCCACTTCGACGCGGACGACATCGGCGAACTTGCGCTCGCGTAGCTCCTCCGAGATCAGCGAGAGCAGATCTTCGGCCTCGTCTTCGTTGCGCCGCACATCAGCGTTGCGCGTGACGCGAAAGGCAAACACGCCCTCGACCTCCATGCCGCGGAACAGCACGTCCGCGTTGTGCCGGATCACGTCCTCGATGGCGACAAAGTGGTGCGGCTCGCCCGGCACCTCGAGCCACCGACCCCGGCTCGTCGGCACCTTCAGGCGTGCGAAGTGCTCCGTGCCGCGCGCCGGATGCCGGAGCATCACGGCCAGTGAGAGCGAGAGGTTCGAGATGAACGGAAACGGGTGTCCGGGGTCGACGGCCAGCGGCGTCAGGATCGGGAAGATGTTGTGGCGAAAGTGGGCGTTGAGCGTCGCCCGCTGCTCCGTGTTGAGCGATTCGTAGTCGCGAATGACGACGCCGCCCTCCTCGGCCAGGCGCGGGCGCAGCGTCTCTTCCCACGTCTGCGAAAGCATCGCCTGCATCGGGCGCGCCGCGCCCAATACGAGGTCGAGTTGTTCGCGCGGCGTGCGGCCGTCGGGCGAGAGCGCCCGCACCCCCGCCGCATGCTGCCGCTTCAGCCCGCCGACGCGTTTGCGGTAGAACTCGTCGAGGTTGTTGGCCGTGATCGCCACGAAGCGAACGCGCTCTAACAGCGGCGTGCGCTCATCCATGGCCTGGGCGAAGACACGCCAGTTGAAATCGAGCCACGAGAGTTCGCGGTTGAAGTACAGGTTCGGATGATCGAGCCCGGCACCCTCTGGGACGGGTTGCGGATCGGTCGCCTTCGGGATTAGGACCGGCGCAGAAACGGAAGGCACCGCCCCATCACCACTGGAATCGGACACGACGGGGGTCTCAGGCGAGTTGGAAAGACGGGGCTGCTCCATAGGGCGGCGGCGAGGCATCGGGCAATATCGGCTGTAGGATACGCCCGCCTAAGCGATGAGTGCCGGGCTCCTTAGGAGGCAGCGCGCACCTCAGGGTCTTTTCTGATACAGGCTTTGTCTCTAGGTTTGCGCGTTCGTCATCATGCGCCCGCGAGCCCTCATGGAACCACCCGCCACGACCCAAGCAACTCCCACCCTCGTCAACCGCCTGCTGGGCCGCATCGAGACCATTGGCAACAAGCTGCCGGACCCGGCGAT
>JABDIZ010000190.1 GCA_013003465.1 Rhodothermaceae bacterium | reverse complement strand
GGCACGCGATTGGGGCGTGCGCTGTTCGAGGTGTACGGCGACCAGGTCACGCCCGACGCGACGTTTACCCTGCGCCTCAGCGACGGGGTCGTGAAGGGCTACGAGTACAACGGCACGCTCGCGCCGCCGTACACGACCTTCTACGGCATGCTCGACCGCTACAACGGATTCTGTACGAGCGGCGCCATGACAGAAGACTGCGACTGGCAACTGCCCCAGCGCTGGCTCGACGCGATGGACGAACTCGACCTCTCGACGCCCTACAACTTCGTCTCGACCAACGACATCATCGGCGGCAACTCCGGCTCGCCGATGCTCAACCGCGACCTCGAAGTGATCGGCATCGTGTTCGACGGCAACATCCAGAGTCTGCCCGGCAACTACATCTTCGACGACACCTTTAACCGGTCTGTCTCGGTAGACGTCCGAGCCATGCTCGAATCGCTCGACGTGGTCTACGACATGGATCACATCGTCGAGGAACTCGTCACCGATGGGATGTAATTCTCCCTGGCTGGCGGTTTGCTCCGTCTGAAAGAAACGGGCGTGTGGGCATCAGCTCACGCGCCCGTTTTCGTTGGACCGAGGAGCGGGACGAGCGCAGGCGTCACGTCGGTCAGGCTCGTGGCCTCGGCGAGCGCCGAGGCGCCGACGCCATGTGCGATGAGCGGGACCGGATGGCGTGTGTGCGTCTTGATACTCAGGTCTTCGAGGTTGCCGTGGTCGCTGGAAACCACGAGCAGGGTGCGCTTGAAATCCAACAGGTCGAGGAGGGCGCCGAAGAAGCGGTCGAGCGTGCGGAGGATGCTCTCTGCCTGCGCGGCGTCCTGAGCATGGCCCGCCTTGTCCGTCAGGTAATACTCGAAGAGTGTGAACGGGTGATGCTCCGCGAACCGAGCGAGGCGGCGGGCCCCCTCCTCTTCGTGGACCTCCGGCATGGAGGGGTCGAGGTGGGTGCGCCAGAGTGCATTGGTGATGCCCGCGGCGAGCGCGTCGCCCTGGCGTAGCTCCTCGGTCGTGCGGAGGCGAATGCCCGCCTTACGGCATGCGTAGGTCGTCACCGTCCACCGCTTTCGCTCCCACGCGTGGACGAAGAAGCGCTCCGGGTAGGCGTTGGCGAAGGCCAGGTGCTCGGTCTCATGCCCGGCGCCGAGCAGGCGCGCGAAAATGCTCTGCTCGCGAAGAATGGGTTTGGAGGTCGAGTGCGGATACGGGCCGTAGTGGCGCCCGGCCAGCGCGGCGCAATTGACGCCGGAGAATAGTGTCGCCTGCCCGGTGCCGCTCTGTGGCAGTCCCTCCACGCCGAGGGTGGCATCGATGGGTCGGACCACGTGATCGGCTGCTGAGACGAGCGGCGTTTCAGCCGTCCATGGGGCCCCACCAGCCAGGTGCTCGAAGGCCGGAAGCGGGTGCGCGGCGAGCGGATTTATGGCCCGGTCAGCCTCGCCGAGGCCCACGCCATCGAGAAAGACGAAAAGGACGGAGGACGGTCGAATGAGAGTGGAGGGCAGCATCGGGAAGAGCGCCCTAGCCTACGCACGCGTCAGGCTTCCGTGCCACGGGACGCCGCGACCACCCAGTCGAGATCCACGGGTCGGTTCAGGCGATGGACCCGATCCGGCAGTGTGAGCGCCGTGTCGGCCTCCGGTTTGTCTCCGATCTCCTCATCGGCCAGGCCGAACACGGGGCGATCCTGTTCCAGCGCCCAGGCCAGCGCACGCGCTTCGGGTGTCTCGGTGCGCGGCGCGAAAAAGGCGCACGGACCGGCGAGGGCCGCCTGCACGAGAGCCCGCTCGGTATCATCGTGGTCGAATGGGCCGTGGCGGACGCGGAAGGGCGAGACGAGTACACCTCCGGCTTTGACTACCGCCGCCACGCTGGGCCGGGCCGGAGCGTCGATCTGCGCGAGGCCTGTTCGGGCCACCAGTACGCAGGGATGGGCCGCCGCCGTGGCCAGTTTGTGCAGCACCACATCGAAGCCGGAACGTGCCCCGCAGGCGAGCGGGATCCCTTCGGCAATCAGGCGCCGAGCGAGCGTTTGCGCCGTCTCAAAGGGGGTGGTAGGAAGCGGCGTTTGGCCGAACAACGCGACGGGCTCGGTCGCCAGGACCTCGGCCGAGCCGAAGGCATAGAGCACGACCGGGCGCTCGCTGCGAGGGAGTGCTGCGAGGCCGTCGGGCCAGTGTGGATGACCCGGCGTAAGTACGGCGATGCGCCGCTCCGCAAGGGTGGCAATCTCCTCGCGAGTCGCAACGAGATGCGCGTCCAGCGTGGCCTCGTCGAAGAGGCGGGCGACAATCTTATCGGCACGTGGGGCGCCTTTGATGCGCAGCAGAACCTGCTCCCGTGGACAAGCCCGGAGGGTCTCGGCCTCCGGAAAGTGATCGAGCAGGCGATGCGCCGTCACCCGTCCCACCCCATCCAGGCGGAGCAGCGCGAGCGCGAAAGCGGCATCCATAGCGACAGTGTTCAGCGGGAAGAAGCAAAGTAGCGATGGGCCGGTGGACTGCACCGCGGGCAGGGTTTTCGGGAGGGAATAGTGCATAACATCACAACATATGAAAGAGTGTATAAAAAGTTAAATAAACGCAAATTTGACTTGGTAAGGCAGGGTTACGGATTTGGGGTGTACCGGGAAGATCCGTGCCCGAATCGCGGCCAAGCCGTGCAATGGAGCGCGTTTCTGAGGCTGGCACCGCTTTTGTGCACTCGCGCGTGGACGCTTGTACTCGTTCTCCTCAGCCCCCGTCCCGCTCCATGACCACCCCGCTTCGCCCCGTTTTCGTCACGGACGCTGCCCCCACGCTGTGGGTGCATGCACTCGAGCGAGGTGGATACGATCTAGTGGGAACGAGGGCTTCCTCGGCAGACGAACTCACAGACGCGTTGAGAGACGAAGTGGATGTCGTGCTGACTGATGGAACGGCCGTAGCGATGGCTGACGTCGTGGAACGGGTTCGGGACGCGAAGCTCGACGCGCCCATCGTCCTCGTGACAGACGAGCCGGAGGCGAGCGCCCACGACGAGGTCGCCATCATCGTCGCGGCGCAGGACGTGGGGCTGCTCGGTGCAGCAGTGGCGCGAGCGCTACGGCTAGCTCGGACGGCGGCCGAGGCTTCTCATGATTCTCTATCGGCCGCGGCTCCACCGGTTGACGTACCGCAGAAGGAAGCCCATCGGGGTGATGGAGCGTGGGCCCCACCAGTCGCCCCCGGATTGAATGCCATTCAGGCCATTGCCGAGCACCTGCCCGTCGGGCTCTACCAGAGCACACCCGACGGCCGCATCCTCTACGCGAATCCTGCCCTGGCGACGGTCCTCGGATTCGAAACGGTAGAGGACGTGCACAACCTGGACGTGCGAGTGGACCTGGGCTATCCGCGGGAGGCCTTTGTCGAACAGCTCCGCCGCGAGGGAGCCGTTCGGAATCACATCGCATGCTGGACGGATAGCCAGGGCCGTACGAAGTACACCTGTGAGAATGCCCGCGTCGTCTACGATGCCGCGGGCACCGTGCTGTACTACGAAGGGACGATGGAGGACGTGACTGAGCGCCAGCAGTTCGAACAAGCGCTCATCGACGCGCGCGAGGAGGCGGAGGAAATGGCGCGCCTCAAGAGTGCCTTCCTCGCCAACATGAGCCATGAGATTCGGACCCCGCTGACCAGCATCCTGGGCTATGCCGATCTCCTCCACGAAGAGATCGAAGGCGAGCATCGTGAGTTCGTCGGGCTCATTGAGCAAAGCGGCCGACGGTTACTCGACACGCTGAACTCCGTGCTCGAACTGGCCCGCCTCGAAGCCGACTGCAGCGATCCCGATCTGGAGACCGTAGATGTAGCAGCCGAGGCGGAACAGGTCGTCCACCTGTTGATGCCTTTGGCCAAGCGAAAAGGCTTGGCCCTGACGTGCAACAGCGCCGACACCCCCCTCCACGCCTCCCTCGACCGCGCAGGGTTTGGTCGCATTCTGACCAACCTGATCGGCAACGCTATCAAGTTCACCGAGGAGGGAAGCATCCGCGTTGATGTGGCGAGTGCCGGGGCCGACGTAGTCGTCACCGTTCGCGATACCGGGGTCGGGATCGAGCCCTCGTTTCTGCCCTACCTCTTCGACGAGTTCCGACAGGAGTCGAGCGGCCACGCGCGCTCCCACGAAGGCTCTGGTCTCGGGCTCTCGATCACGCGACGGCTCGTCGAACTTCACGGCGGCAACATTACAGTCGAAAGCAAGCGCCCCGGTGGAACTACGTTTACGGTTGCATTTCCCCGAGTCCCTTCGTCCACATCCCCAAGCATCTTCCAGCACGCTGACGACGTGGAGCCCCCTCCGCCCGGGCGTGCGGATGCACCTCATCCCCTTCCCGCAGCACATCCTGAAGCAGCCATGATCATTCGCCCCCTACACGCCCGTGACAAGCCAGACCCCTCGAGTCTGTTTGTGGCGCCCGAGGAACTCTCGTTCGATGTTCGCCTCCCGGAGGCCGAAGTCGCCTCGGCCGACAACCGGCTGGACGAAGACGGCTCTGCTTCGGCGCAGGTCAACGACGAATGCATGGCGGAAGCTGCCGTTGTGCCCGTCGACGCCGACGCCGAGGCAGAGCGGCTGGACTTGGCCGAGTTGCTGCCCTCTACCATCCACCCTACAGGGTCCTCCACGCCCAGGGGAGACGCAGATGCTGCTTCTGCGCAGACCCCTGCTGAAATGCCGGTCCTTGAGCCTGCTACCCTCAGCGCCGAGGCTCCCCTTGCTGCTGCGGAGTCTAGGACCCTGCCGACTTCCACCCCCGAT
Source organism: Rhodothermaceae bacterium (assembly GCA_013003465.1). Taxonomy (GTDB): domain Bacteria; phylum Bacteroidota; class Rhodothermia; order Rhodothermales; family Rubricoccaceae; genus JABDIZ01. The sequence continues at coordinate 8,683 of JABDIZ010000190.1, read as the reverse complement.
CAAGCCCCCCCGCCCATGCTGAACGATTTGCTCAATCCGGATCCGAAGCCGATCCCGCCGGAGATGCCCACCTCTGAAGAGACGTCCTCCGCCTCGGACCGCCCCGCCGTCCTCGTCGTGGAGGACAACGAAGACACCCGGACGCTGCTGGAGCGGCTGCTCAAGCGGTCGTACGAGGTCTCCGCGGTGGGGGATGCCCGCGCCGCCCTCAACGCGATGAACGAGCAGCGCTTCGACGCCCTCGTGCTTGACATCAACCTAGGCGGCAAGCAGACGGGCGTGGACATCCTCAAGGTGGCTCGCGCCATACCGGGGTACGACGCCGTCTTTGCCGTGGCGTTGACCGCGTATGCGCTGCCTGGCGACCGGGAGCGCTTTCTCGAGGAAGGCTTCAATCGCTACGTCTCCAAGCCGTTCACGCGCAGCACGCTGATGGAGGCGCTCGAAGCAGGGGTGCCTACGAGCAGCTAGCACGCAGCACACCAGGGGCGGGTCACGAATACCTGACTTTGTCGCAGCGTGAGAGCAGACAGGAAGGGCAGGCGTATACTCCGCGCGATGTGTCTCCTGCGCCATGCCTGATCCCCCACCTGTTGCCCATCTCGCCCCCGACGAGCCCGCCCGGACGCCCACGCCGGGTCCCATCGGGAGAGGGCTGGCCTTGGCCATGAGCGGCGGTGGCGCTCGGGCGGCCTATCAGGTCGGTGTGTTGCGGGGGTTACTGCGTCGTTTTCCGAGGTTCGCTCCCACAATCCTCACGGGCGTCTCGGCGGGCGCCATTAATGCCTCGTTCCTCGCGAACTGCTCGGATCCGTTTCCGGGCGCCGTAGATGGGCTCAGCGGGTTGTGGCAGCGGCTACGGACGGAGCACGTGTTCGATACCAGCGGGCCGGGGGTGGCTCGTACAGGACTCAAGTGGGCCGGGCGGTTGGTCTCCGGGGGAGCGAAGGGCTCACGCCGGGAGCAAGGCTTACTCGACATCAATCCGCTCCGGCAGCTACTCCAGCGCGAGTTGGGATGCGACGACCAGGACCTGAACGGCATTGCGGAAAACGTCCGTAACGAGCGGCTCGATGCGTTTGCCCTCACCACGACGTCCTACTCGACCGGGCAATCCATTACGTGGGTGACCGGGCGCGATGTCGAGGCCTGGGACCGGCCCAACCGCCGCGCCGTGCAGACCAACATTTGTGTCGAGCACATCTTAGCCTCGGCAGCGTTGCCGTTTTTCTTCCCCGCGATTCCAATATCGCATCCGAAGATCGGGGACGGCTGGTATGGCGACGGAGGGATCCGCCTGACGGCGCCGCTCTCGCCCGCCATCCACCTCGGCGCGCGCAAGATCCTCGCCGTGTCCACGCGCTACGGCCGCACGGCGGCTGAGGCCGATGTGCCTGCCATCGACGCCTATCCACCGCCTGCGCAGATCCTCGGCGTGCTCATGAACGCCATCTTCCTAGACCTGCTGGATCAGGATGCTCAGGTGCTGCGGCGGATCAACGGGCTCCTCGAATCGTGGCCTGATGGGCACCCGGGTCCTGACCCACACGCAGGCTTTCGTCCGATCCGGTTGCTCGTGCTGCGCCCGTCGCGGGACTTGGCCAAGCTGGCGTCGGACTTCGAGCCCAAGCTGCCGCCCACCTTCCGGTTCTTGATGCGCGGCCTGGGCTCGGGCGAAACGCGCAGCCCCGACTGGCTGTCCATGCTGCTGTTCGAGCCAGAATATCTGCGGCTGCTCGTGGAAATCGGCGAAGCCGACGCCGAGGCGCGCGCGGATGAGATCGGGGCCTTTCTGGCCGACGAAGTGCTCGCCTGAGTTTCAGGACTCGCTGAGTTTCAGGACTCGCGGACGCTATCGCGGAGAAACGGGTAGACCGCGTGGAGGTCAAGCAACTGCCACGGTTGCCCGTCCACGTAGACCGGGCGGCCATGGGCCTCGGCGTATTCGACGACCCGGTGGCTCAGGCGCGGATAGTCGGGAAACGCGTGGGCGATGCGGAGCTTTTGCGCCACGCCCTGTTCATCGGCACCGAGGATGACGAGCCCATCGCGGTCCAACTCTACCCGCGCGACGGCACGCCAGCGGATGGTCGTTCGGCGTCGCCCGAAATCGCCGATGATGTGATGAAAGGAGAGCTTGACAGACCAGGCTACAGCGTGTAGTTCACGCAACGCTTTAAAGACATACGCTCCGGCTACGACGAGGGAAACGCCCGCCGTGCCCGCCAGCCAGGCCCCTCCGGTCACGTGGACCATTGCGAGCGGCGCCAGCGTGGCGACGGCAATGGCCGCAAAGCCGTAGATCCGTGTGATACGCCGCACGCGCTGCCGGGTGGCGAGCAGCACGTCCTGGTTGTCGTAGACCTCGTACCAGGTAGGCATGAACGGAGCGGATGAGTCTCTCTTCTGATCCCCGGATGCCCGAGCGGTTCCGCCTCGTTCGATGAAAACGACCGGTGCGCCGACGTCTCACGCATAGAGGCGCGGTAGCATATCGAGCGCATGCGTTAGGTCGCTCTCCGTCACGTCGCGGTGGAAGGTGGCACGCAGTGTAGCCGGGCCGAATGGTACGACGCGAATGCCAGCAGCCGCCAGTCGGTGCAGAGCTGTCTCTGCCTCCTCACGGAGCGTATCGAAGAGCACGATGTTGGTTTCCGGCGGAACGACGCGGAAGGCACCCGTTGCCTCCAAGGCATCGGCAAACCGATGCGCCCAGGTGTGATCGTCAGCGAGCCCGGCGCGGTGGTGGTCCAGTGCGTAGAGTCCGGCAGCGGCGAGGAGACCGACCTGCCGCATGCCTCCGCCGAGGGCTTTCCGTATCCGCCGCGCCGCGCGCATCAGCGCCCCCGACCCGGCCAGCACCGAGCCCACCGGGGCACCGAGTCCCTTCGAGAGGCAGACGTTGACCGTGTCGAACGGCGCGGCGATCTCGGCCTCGGGTGTGTCGGTGGCGATGGCGGCATTCCAGAGCCGGGCGCCGTCGAGATGGAGGGCGAGTCCGTGGGTGCGGGCAGCCTTAGTGGCGGCCTGCAAGGTGTCCAGCGGATAAATCCGTCCGCCGGCCTTGTTGATCGTGTCTTCGAGGCAGAGTAGGCGTGTCCGGGGCTCCCAGTCGGGCGCGCCCCGGACGACGGTGGTGACCTCCTCCGGAGTGAGGATGCCCGTCGCATCGCCGACGGGGCGGAGTTGGACGCCCGAAATTAGGCCCGGCGCGCCGGACTCGTAGTGGTAGATATGGCTTCGCTCGGCCACTACTACCTCGTCGCCGGGCTGTGTGTGCAGCTTGAGGGCGATCTGGTTGCCCATCACGCCGCTTGGCACGAACAGGGCCGCTTCTTTCCCGAGCACTTCCGCGACGCGTGCTTGGAGGCGATGCACGGTGGGGTCTTCGCCAAAGACATCGTCGCCGACCTCCGCCTCTGCCATCGCCTGACGCATGGCGGGGGAGGGCTTGGTTACCGTGTCGGAGCGCAGATCAACCATCGAAAGGAAGAAGTTAGAAGGGTGAAGTGAGAAAGGGAATGGGACGAGACCGTCTGACTTCACCCTGCTCCCGTCAATCTTCTTACCAGCCCATCTGGCGCATCCGCGTCTGGATGCGGGCAGCGGTGCGGCTCATGTCTCGTGGACGGCGGTCGCGTGGAGCCGGGAGGCAGGCAACAAGGCGTGCTGCCTGATCACGGGAGAGGGCGCGTGCCGAAGTGCTGTAGTGATATGCTGCCGCCTCGTCGAGGCCGTACACGCCTGGGCCCCATTCCACCACGTTCAGGTAGAGCGTCAGGATGCGCTCCTTGGGCAGGACGAACTCGGCGAGATAGGTCAGCGGGACTTCCAGGCCCTTGCGGAGGTAGGAGCGGTGCGTCGTTAGAAAGAGGTTCTTAACGAGTTGCTGTGTGATCGTCGAGGCGCCGCGTGGGGCGGTGCCGCGCTGCCGGGCGTCCTCACGGGCGCGTTCGAGTTCGATCCAGTCGATGCCGCCGTGCGTGTAGAAGCGGGCGTCTTCGGAGGCGACGGCCGCCTGCCGAGCGACGAGCGCCATCGTTTCCGCATCGACCGGTTGATAGCGGAAGGTGTAGGGCTCGTCGGCGCCCCACGACTCGACCCACCGCTGGGCCTGGACCATCGTGAGGGGCGGGTGGATGAAGCGGTACGCAATCAGCAGTAGCGTGCAGGCGATGAAGTAGCCCAGCCCGAGCAGGAGGAGCGCACGAACGAGGCGCCCGAGCCAGTGCAGCGGCCCCCGGCGGGTCGCGGCAGGCGGACGTTTCTCGGCAGTTGCGACGGCCACGGCCTCATCGGCTGATGGACAGGATCTCCAGCTTCACTTTCCCTGCGGGCACTTTCACTTCGACGATGTCTCCCTCGGCTTTGCCCAGAAGGCTGCGCCCGATGGGGCTCGTCACCGAAATCTTGCCCTGAGCGAAGTCGGCCTCTTCTGCGGCCACGAGGGTGTAGGTCTGCTCCTTGTTGACCTTGTGGTTCTTGACCTGCACGATGGAGAGGATGCGCACGGTGGAGGCATCCACCTCACTCTCGTCTACCACGCGCGCGTTGGCGATGGTCTCTTCGAGCTTCGCGATACGAGCTTCGAGGTGGCCTTGGGCTTCCTTGGCAGCGTCGTACTCCGCATTCTCGGAGAGGTCGCCCTGGGCCCGCGCTTCGGCGATGTCGTTGGCGATCTGCTGTCGCTCCACCGTACGGGCGTGCTTCAGTTCGTCCTTCAGGTTCTGGAAGCCTTCGGCGGTGAGGTAAACGGTGCTGGTGCTCATGAGCAGCCGGTTCGGTCGGAAACGGGACGCGATAAAAAAACGCCACGCCCCGATCAGGATCGGGATCCGCGGCGATGGTGTACGGAGGAAATATACAAACGGGTGCAGCGTCTCGCACTACACCCGTTTGCATCCGGCCGTAACGAGCCGTTACCAGGCCGAGCGCGTGGCCCCATCGGGTGCCGATTCATCGGCACCGATGGATTCAGCCTCCTCGTCATGGGCTCGTCGACTTCGAGGGTTGGTGGCCATCAGAACAGCAGGCGCATCGAGAACGCGCCGCGCGGTCCAGTAGTGGCGCTGGTAGTAGCCTTCCTCCAGGTTCGAGACGGTCACGCCGCGGCTGGACGAGGCATGGATGAACTCGCCATCGTCCAAGTAGACGCCCACATGCCGAGTGCCGCGCCGCCGGAAGAAGACGAGGTCGCCAGGCTGCAACTCGTCCTTGTCAATGGCCTCGCCTTCCTGGACCTGCGTGGCGGTGGTACGCGTCAGGTCCAGGCCCGTGTGGTCACGCATGAACGTCTGCACGAAGGCCGAGCAGTCGATGCCGCGTCGCGTGGTGCCGCCGTAGCGGTACGGGACGCCGATCCAGTCTTCGCCTGCGTCACGGAGTTGCTCCTCCAACTGCGCCAGCATGGCCGCGCCGTTGTTCGTGGAGGTGGCTCGCCGGGGCGGCGCAGGCTCGGGGGAGCGGGTGGGCGGCCCCGGCCGGTTGATGGGGACGGAGCGAGCCGGTTCAGCCGAGGGGCCGGACGCTGGGCGCGCCGCCGGACGGGTCGTGGAGGTGGCGCGTGCCGGGGCACGCCAGGCGGTATCCGGCCCGGGCTCAACATCCTGAAACGGGTTCAACGCTGCACAGCCCGAGAGGGCGAAGGCCGCGAGAAGAACTGGGATGCTGAGACCGCGTGGTGGAGCGTATCGGAATCCGAGCATGAAGAAAGGAACGTGGCGGTGGGGGCATGAAAATACACGCCGGGGGAACAAATCCAAGAATGGGCGTTGCGAAGCGGCCGATTCCGGTCGGTTTGCAGCGAATTCGTGGAGGCGGTGGGGAACCCGGGTCCCGGCCGAACGATACGTGCCGGGCAGGTTCGGCAGGGGTTCCGCAAATCTCCTGCCGCCTCTCCGCGTCTAGCCCTGACTCCTCATGCGTTCCTCCTCCGCTGCTGTGTTCGACCGCTTGCTTCTGGCCGTGTTTGGCTTTGCAGCAGGCTACCTCGTGGGCGTACTCGCCGCGCCGCAGGCTGGAGAGCAGACACGCCAGCGCCTCACCACCAGTGCGCGCGAGGCGGCCTTGGCGGCTCAGCAGCAGGCCCGCGAAGCCACTGAGCCGCTCGCCGAGCGGGTGCGCGAAACCGCCTCCGAACTGGCCGACCGGCATGTACCGCTGTCCAGCGATCTCGATCTGCTGGACAGTAAGGCCCTCGCCCGCGACCTGTCGCGCCCGCCGCGTCGCTGAATCCCCCTTCGTTTCTCTAGACATCATTTAGCTCCTTCCGACTATGCCGTATCCTGAGCCCCTCGTCGCCCCCATGCGTGAGGAACTGACGCGCCTCGGCGTCGAAGAACTGCGCACCGCTGAGGCCGTGGACCGCGCCATGGACGCGGCACAAGAGGGCACTACGCTCGCCATCGTCAACTCCGTGTGTGGGTGCGCCGCTGCGAATGCGCGTCCGGCCGTCGCCCTCGTGCAAGGCCTCGATGTGCAGCCCGACCGCACCGTGACGGTCTTTGCCGGGCAGGACCTGGAAGCGACAGCGCGGTTGCGCGAGTACCTCGTCGGAATTCCGCCGTCGTCCCCGTTCATGACGTTGCTGAAGGACGGCGATCCGGTTGTCGTGATCGAGCGCCGGAACATCGAAGGCCGCTCGGCCTCAGCCATTGCCTCCGACCTGGCCGCGGCGTTCACTCAATTCTGCGGTCCCGAGGGCGCGGAGGCCAGCGCCCGCCCGGAGCAGCCTTCACCGGCCGAAGCACCCGAGACGCAGGCCGAGCTGCCCTCCACGTTTCGCTCGATTCTCTGAGTCGCCTCGGCTCAGCGTAGACGAGGGCGTCGGTTATCCGGCGCCCTCGCCTGGTTTCAGGCCGATGGGTCCGAGAACCGACGGTCTGCCCGTGCTGCGAGAAGGAGGTAGCCCACGGCGCCGAGGCCGAAGGCGAGCAGCAGAAGCAGCGGCGAGTGGGTCAGGACCATCACAGCCACCGCAGGCAGCAGGCCGGGCACGGCGTAGCCCAGGTGCCGGAGCAGATCCTTCGCCGCCCGCCGCCGCGAGGTGCCAGCCAGCCGCAGCATCCACGCAACCTGGGTTACCCGAGAGAGTGTGCCGGCCACGCTGACCGCGCCGATAGCCAGGCGTGCGCTTCCTCCTGCCAGATAGACGCTCGCAAGCGTTAGCGCCTGCACGCCGAACAGCAGCACGCTGAAGGCAAAATCGGCGCGTTGCTGCTCTGTTACGTCGAAGACGCGCGTGAGCGGCATGGCGAGGGTCGCAACAAAGAGCCATGGTGCGAGCAGTTGGGCGAAGACGCCCGCCTCGCGCCACGGGGCGCCGAACACGAACGCGAACAGCTCCGGTCCGGCCAGCGCCGCCGCGGCCATAGGGAAGAGCGTCACGGCTACGAGGCGGCGATGGACCATCCGCGTCAACGGCCCGAGGGTGTCGTCGCGGTGCGCTTCGGCCGCGCGGACGAAGAACACCTGGCTCACCGCGCCGGCCACCATGCCCACCGGCAGCGCGAGCGCACCGTAGGCCTGGCCGTACAACCCGACAGTGGCCATGCCGTAGAACGGCGCGAGGAGGAACGCCGGGATGAACTTCGAGAGCAGGTTCAGAAAGGCCGCTGGCGCAGAGAACGTTGGGAAACGCTGGTGGCGTCGTGCGTGAGCCCGAAGGGAGACGAGGCTCGGCCAGTGGAGGTGTGCGCGATCGCGAAGGAGCGCCACGCTGAGGAGGCTGAGGGCCAGCACGCCAAAGCCCGCCGTGACGCCTCCGACGAGCCCCAGTGCGCTGGCCCCGAGGGCCCCGGCGGTCAATTGCACACCGACGACAACCGCGCTCTGCGCGACGCGGCCGGTGGACACCACTGCAAAGCGGTCGAAGCGGGTGTGCCACGTTTCCAATGCACTGCCCCACGCGACGCCGAGCACGGTGAGCGGCAGCAGCACGAGCGCCGGAGCGAGGAGCGGACTGCCCAGCAGCGTGGTCCCGGCTTCGCGCCACGGAAGAGCCAGCGCGAGTACCAGCGAAGTGATGAGAGCGAGGCCCAAGCTGAGGCCGAGGATGGTTGCGCTGTCCTGATGATCGTCGGGTAGCATCAGCGCATCGTCATAGCGTCCGCCCGCGACGGTGCCAAGTAGACCCGTCAGCGCGACAAACAGGGTCAGCACGCCAAACTCCTCCGGCGTGAAAAGCCGCGTGAGCATGGGGCGCGCCGCGAACACAACCGCTTGGCCCAAGGCGGCTCCGCTGACGAGCGTGAGCACCGGCTGAATGAATGCCCCGGAGGTACGCGTGTGCAGCCAGCCGCGCAAGGATGAGCGGGAGTTCATCACGGCAGCCGAGGGAGAAGGGCATAGAGCGCCCAAGGGCCGTGCACTACGAGCGGCCGACCGGGCAGCGGCTCTAGGACCTCCGCCTGATTCACGAGCGCGTGAGTCGCCCCGAAACGATCTGCAAGATGACGCCAGGAGGTCGTGTCGTTCGCTGCATAGGCCGTGTCGAGCGCTTCGCGAAAGCCCTGACCATGCTCGGGTAAGGGCATCGGAGCGATCGCCAGCAGCCGGTCCAGCCAGACGTGCATCGCGTCTTTCTGAAAGGGCGTCGGCTTGAAGTTGGCGACGACCGAGCGCTGAGCCCACGTCCGAAACGTCGTATTCGAGGGGGGGACGAGTACCAGGGCGTCCACCGGTG